>DASVIU010000482.1:0-2350 GCA_036386275.1 Bacteroidota bacterium
ATATTGTACATCCATGTCCCCGAGTCCCTTTTCCCGCTCCGGGCGAGGTGAGCGCGGAGGCCGGTCTTGGCGATGCCGGAAAGGTGGTCAAGCACAGGGTGGTCGGTCCGGACGGCGGAGCGGGAACGCCACCACGATTCCGCGGCATCCACAAGCCGATCATACGCGCCTGCATCGAGCGGGGGAGCGGACGGGTCGATGGAATAGACGAGACGGACCCGCGCCGACTTCCCGGGAGGAATCGGACCCGGCGCAACGCTCATGTCGTATCTCCCTGCGACACTCACATTCCCGTCAATCGACTGAAGCATGATCGATGCGAACCCGCGGGCCCGCACGGTACGTGTCGGTTCGTCGGTGCCGATATCATCGAAGAGGGCAAAATTCGGGACGAGCGCCGCATGGATACTCACATCCGCGTCGGCGCTTCCTCCGTTGGTGAGCGTCACATCACGGAAAAGGAGCGCCCCCGACGCAGGGACAAAAAACCTCTCGACGACGCCGATCGTTCCCGCTTTCCAAGCACATTCGACCGACGGAATTGCGCGGGGGTACACCCAGGCGACGGAGGAGAGATTTTCGGGGGTCAGCGTGACCCCCTTCCCTCCAACGATGACTGTCAGCGGAGTCCTGTCGAACCCCCTCTCGGGGTGGAACAGGAACGTGCTCCATTTCCGGCCGAGTCGCTCCGGATCGAAAACCGTGAAGCCGAGGAACGTCTGAGGAAGATCCCCCGAACGGTCGGGGGAGTACTGAATCATCGCCTGTATGTCGCCGTTGCCGAGCATGAAGTACTCGATCCCGGGGGCGTATGTGACAAAATCCTGATGGAGGCGCTGCTGGACCTTCACGGTCCCTTCAGGTGACATCCCCTCCTCATCGCCGGGGAGGAGGGGACCGAGGCGCGCAAACGCGGGAACCGCAAGGGAGATGACAGGCGTACTCAGGAATTCTCTTCGTTTCATTTCATTCACTTTTCATAGCTGACCGTGATTTCCGCTTTTCCCCTGACGGGGAACCGGGCATCGACGTACCTGCTCCCTTCGATATTTCTCTGCGTGTGGCGGAGGAGCCTCCCGTTCACGTGGAGAGAGCGCGCCCGCGCTCCCGGGGGGAGGAGGAGGTGGAGGTCGACATTTGCTTTCGCCCGGATGCCGAGAGCCATCAGGTGCTTCCCCTCGTCGTGGCGATAGTCGTAGGCGACGCCGGCACCGGATGCGGCGTACGAGACCGCACATGAGACCTCCCCGCATCCGGCCGCGACCCAGCGGGGAGAGAGCCTGACATCCCGAAAGAGGCTCGAGGTGTCCACGACCCCGGCGAGTCCCTCCATGAGCGCATAGAGCATCGCAGAAGAGCCCCAGCCGTCCGTCGGAGAGGCATCCGGGCTTGTGCTCGTTTCAATAGAGGAGGGCCGCCCGTCCGGAAAATACCAGAGGTAGGTCTCGTTCCCCCTCGTGAGCTCCTCATAGCGCAGAAGCTGCGCGACTCCGTAGGCCTCCCGCCCGTGTTCGAACG
Source organism: Bacteroidota bacterium (assembly GCA_036386275.1). GTDB lineage: Bacteria > Bacteroidota > Ignavibacteria > UBA10030 > UBA6906 > Fen-1273. The sequence continues at coordinate 1,519 of DASVIU010000482.1, forward strand.
CGGCGCGGGCCAGCTCACCCCCCACGAGGGGCATGAGGCCGCCGTTGCAGTAGCTTCCCGGGATGAGCTTTTCGTCGCCGAACACCCCGGCAGGGAACGGCGGATCCACGCTCACCCAGTCGGCGGCAAAGCCGTTCGCCTGGCCGCGACGGCGGTATTCGTCGATGATCGAAACGGCCATCGGGTGGGTCGCCAGTCCCCGGTTGATGTCCATCGGGTTGCTGATCGTGAGCTGGGCGTCAGGGTCGACGCCGGGGATCTCCACAGGCGTTATGGGGAGACGGTGGCGGTAGAACCTGCCGTTGAACGAGGCCCTGTTCGCCCTCGACCGGAACGCGGAAGCGAACTTCCGCCACCTGCGGGCGGGGGAGGCGTTCCCCGCATGCGCGTGCATCGCTGCGAGGTTCAGAAACGATTCGTAATAGCCGGAGCTGTCACCATGCATAATGCCCCAGTATGTCTCATCGTCCACCCGGAAATTCAGCCAGGGGGTGCGCCCCGCCGTGTAGTCAAAATCCCACGTATCGATCGTATAGGCGCGCTTCACGAGACGGCGCCGCTTGTCCCACCGCCAGGGATCGGTCATAACGTAGCGGAGCGCCTTCTCCATGCGGGGGATCATCCGCTTCATCCAGGGGTCGTCTCCGGTCGCCTGCCATGCAAGGAAGACGGCCTTGATGAACCTGTATTCGACGTCGGCCTCGACGGGGACGCGCACGTACTTGGCCCAGTTTTCCTTCTCGCATGGCACTTTCTCGGGGGTCATCGTGAAGTAGTCGAACAGCCACCCGGCCTCGGACTGCATCTCCGCGAAGTGGTCGATCGTACTCTG
>DASVIU010000483.1:0-7821 GCA_036386275.1 Bacteroidota bacterium
AGGCTCCCCCAGCGGCCGACGCCAATCAGAACGTAGGGGCGCTTCCTGGCGACAAGGTCCGCGTTGAACAGGCTCACCTCGGCCCCGACGTCCTTTGCCCTGGCCCGATCGAACTGCTGGATATCGACGACAACGATGTCGTGGATATCCTTGATGACCCCGTTCCCAAGAACCTGCTGGCTCTGGCAAATCAGGTCCTCCTGTCCGACGGAGTCGACCTCGAGTTCCTCCATCTCCAGGCTGAGCACGAGCGGGCGGATCTGCAACAGTGAGAATTCCTTCGGTTTCCCCGGGGGGACGTTCATGTTGACCGCAAACTCGATTTCCACCTGCGTCCCCATCCCCCACGTCCCCATATCAAGAATAAGCTCGAGGATCTCGGCCAGCGGGAATATCCCGTGTTTCAGTATCGGCGCGAACGTGACAACCCTCTTCCCCTCCCGGGAGACTCCGTCGTACACGGAATCGTTTTCCGGCGAGTATGTCGAACCGACGTAGAAGAGGGTCTGGTCCTCCTCCGCTTTACTCAGGTCGTATTGCTCCACGAAGGCCTCGGGGGAGCGCATCGTGTCCCGGTCGCGTCCCCGGGCGAGGTTCAGGGCGAGAAAATCCTGCTGGGCGTTCCGTATCGTTTCCAGCGTCGAGAAGAACTGGAGCAAATGGCGGGGGTACCGGGGGGAAAACCGGACGGAGTTCCCCCCGTCCACGACGGTCTTCCCGAGTCCGAGCGCCACCTGGACGATGCCGTCGGTGGATTTCTGCGGCGGGACGGGGTAGAAGTTGTACGATTTTGCGACTCCGGCGAATGCGGGGTAGAACCTGTCATGATGCCGGGCGCCGACCATCCTCTGTATGATCACCGCCATCTTCTCTTCCTCCAGCCGGTAGGAGGTGGCCTTCATGTAGTCCTTCGCGCGCTTGGAAAAAGTCGATGCGAAAACGAGCTTGATGCTCAGGAGCAGTTCCGTGAGGCGGACCTCCGGATCCGGGTCGTTGTTCGGGATCATGAACGTCTGGTAGACCCCGGCAAAGGGCTGGTATTGCGAGTCCTCCAGAAGGCTGGAAGAGCGGACCGCCAGAGGCTCGTGCATGATCTCGAGGAATTCCCGGAGTTTCGCGGCGATGTCCTGGGGGAACCGCGGAGCCTCCAGGAAGCGGCGATGCAGCTCCTCCTCGTCGGTCGAGGAGAGGGCGAACGACTCCATGTGATTCTCGCTGAGAAACCTGTCAAAGACGTCGGTTGCCACCACGATCGCGGACGGGACGGCGATCTCGACATCCGGGTACTTGTCCCGCAGGTTGTAGTTGCTTATCAGCGTGTTGATGAATCCGAGTCCGCGTCCCTTCCCCCCGAGGGACCCCGATCCGACGCGGGCGAAGCTGTTGGCGGGGTCGAATGTCTCCCTATTGAACTCGGTGATCACCCCCCGCTGGCGGATCTCCTGGTACTGATGCAGCGCACGGATGAGCTCATTCCGCAGCTCGACAACCGACGCGAAATCCGACACCTTGTGGGGTCGGAGCATATGGGCGAGCCAGAACTCCGTTCTCGCCTTGAGCCAGTTGGAGAAGTGATTTCGCTCCGCGTGGAAGAGGATGCTCTCGTCCGGGACGTGATGCAGCTGCTCCTCGAGCGTCTTGAGGTTGTTTGCGCGCCCCACTTCCTTCCCGTCCGGAGTCCGGAAAATGAAATCGCCGAACCCGAAGTGCGCCATCATGAACTTGCGGAGGTCGTGCAGCAGGCGGGGGGATCCCTTCTGCAGAAACGCGAGGCCGATCTCCCGTGCCTTCTCCGCGAAATCGGCGTTGCTGGACTGGAGGAGGATGGGGATGTCTTCGTGCCGGCTCCGTACCATCCTGGCGAACGTGAATCCCCCCTCGGGGTCCTTCACCCCGTTGTGCTTGAAGTTCACGTCCGAAATGATCCCCAGGATGAAATCCTGGTATTGTTCGAAATACGCCTGGGCCTCCTCGTAGCTTGTGCACAGCAGGATCTTCGGACGCGCGCGCATGCGAAGGAACCGGTGCGAGAGGTTCAGTCCTTCCGAGATAAGGCGCTGCGACTGGAGATGGATCTCCGTGTAAATGAGGGGGAGGTAGGACGAGTAGAAGCTGACGTTGTCTTCGATCAGGATGATCGACTGGAGCCCGACGCTCAAAGTATCGCTTTCGACATTGCGCCTGTCTTCGATATGTTTGATGATCGCGATGAGGAGCCGGTAATCCCCCTGCCAGATGAATATCCGCTCGAATATCGACGTGTCGTAATTGCTGACAAGCTCCCGCCGCTCGCTGTTGTCGTAGGCCAGAAGGACGATCGGCACATTATTCCCCGCCTGCCGGACCTTCTGCGCGAACCGGACGACGTTCATGTCCTCGATGTGCAGGGTCGTGATGATCAGGTCGAAGTGCTCCTCCGTCTGGAGGAGATCGATCGCTTCGGCCGCACTGGTGACGTGCGTTATCTCCGGGGGCTGGCTCAGGTTCAGGACCTGGAATTCCTGCCTGATCAGCTCGTAGAGCCGTCCGTCTTCTTCGAAAAGATAGTTGTCGTACAGGCTGGCAACGAGAAGGATGTCCCGGATTTTGAAATGCATGAGCCGCTGAAACGACTTCAGCCGGCTTCCGTAGATGTCCTCGATTTGCAGATGGTCGATTCTGTCCATGGAACTGCGATCCAGGTGCAGGATAGGGGGGGACAAAAAAAACGTATCCGATCCTTAGGGAACCCGTCCTCCGGGGAAACTCTCTAAAGAACCCTGGTCAGATACGTGAAGAGCATTATACGGCAATAAGGACTCACCTGCAAGCACGGCGGGAACTAGACGAGCCCCTGATCAAGCATTGCGTCGGCGACTTTCAGGAATCCGGCGATGTTGGCTCCGCTGACATAGTTTCCCGGAGTGCCGTACTTTTCGGCCGTCTCGACGCAGGTCGTATGGATGTTCTTCATGATCTGGTGGAGCCTGAGGTCGACCTCTTCCTTCGGCCACGGGAGCCGCATGCTGTTCTGGCTCATCTCCAGGCCTGAGGTGGCGACCCCTCCCGCATTCGACGCTTTCCCTGGGGAGTAGAGGACGTGGGCGTCGAGGAAGACCTTCACGCCTTCCAGCGTGGTAGGCATGTTTGCCCCCTCGCATACGCATTTGCAGCCGTTCTTTATCAGCTCCCGCGCATCCGCCGTGTCCAGCTCGTTCTGGGTGGCGCAGGGGAGAGCGACGTTGACCGGGACGCTCCAGGGGCGCTTGCCGGGGTAGAACGGGACGTTGAATTTGTCAGCGTAATCCTTGACGGCATCACGCGCGCTCGCTCTCATCTTGAGCATGTAATGTATCTTTTCGCCGCTTATCCCGTCTTTGTCATGTATGAAGCCGTCCGGTCCGGAGAGCGTAATCACTTTTCCCCCGAGCTCCGTGACCTTCTCCACGGCGCCCCACGCGACGTTCCCGAATCCTGAGACCGCGACTGTCGCGCCGTCGAATGACATCCCTTTGGTCTTCAGCATTTCCTGCGCGAAATAGACGACACCGTAGCCGGTCGCCTCGGGACGTATGAGCGATCCTCCCCAGTTAATCCCCTTCCCGGTAAGAACCCCCGAGAACTCTCTCGTCAGCCTCTTGAACTGTCCGAAAAGGTATCCGATCTCCCGTCCCCCGACTCCGATGTCACCTGCGGGGACGTCGATATCCGGCCCGATGTGTCTGAAAAGCTCCGTCATGAAACTCTGGCAGAATCGCATCACCTCGTTGTCGCTCTTCCCCTTGGGATCGAAATCCGAACCCCCTTTTCCGCCCCCCATGGGGAGTGACGTCAGGCTGTTTTTGAAAACCTGTTCAAATGCGAGAAATTTCAATATGCCAAGATGTACCGAAGGGTGAAATCTGAGTCCACCCTTGTACGGACCGATTGCACTGTTCATCTGGATCCGGAACCCGCGGTTGATGTGGATCTCTCCCTGGTCATCGGCCCAGGGGATCCTGAACATGACGACGCGTTCGGGCTCCACCATCCGCTCGAGTATCTTGGCCGAACGATATTCGGGATGGCGCTCGAGCACAAGGTCAAGTGACTCGGCGACTTCCTGTACAGCCTGGTGAAATTCTGGTTCACTGGGATTCTTTGCCTTGACCTGAGCGATCAGGCTCTTCACATACTCAGACATACCGTCCTCACGAAATTACTGGATTGGTTGTGACGTGACCGGGGAGAGTGCCCAAACTATAAAGTTTTAAGAGAACAAACAACACGGATTCTCCCCGTTCCTTTAAGAAATATGGCGTGCGCCATATGAATGAGCACCACTCGTGCCAGAAAAGCGATTCCCCGTTCCGGCGGGCGAGGAGTCTGAGGTGCAGTTTAAGTGATTTAAACATGATTTTCGTCCGCAGGGGAGGAAATGGATCGAACCTGTACCGGTTCGCACTCAGAAGCTATTCTCAAAACTGGAAACAGATTTGAGTTTTTGGGACAGCCGCTCCTTGAGGTGAAACGGAGCATATCGTCAGGTACTGAGTATGTATCCGAATTACATATTTTTTTCGAATCTGAGACATTCAACACTGAGTTGTCTTTTGAATCATCGACATCGAGAACTTCAACAGTCGTGTTAATACTTGACAGCGTAAGAGGTTATTCAGGTCGGACTGTGAAAATCGGAACATTGATGTTGCATTTTGCAACTTCGGCCCTCTCTCGCGATTTCTGGAAATCCAGGGATTGTTTGCTGGTTTTGAGCTAACTCGTTATCACACAGACGTTTCTTGAGTTTAAAAAATCATCAGTTGCGATATGGATAATATGGCACGAATCCTGATATGTCGGAGTAGAACAATGTACGCAGGAAACAGCAGGAAAGGAGTCAATCATGTCAATAATACTCGCAATGGTCGCAGTGATCATCATGATGGTCATCGGCCTGATCCGCCATTCCACCCATCGGGCTGCCGCTCCTTCTCCCGTGATCGTAAAGCGCTACCTCCACCCGGGACATACGTGGGTGCGTGAAACAGAGGACGGGGATGTCCTTGTTGGCATCGATGATTTCGCCCAGTCACTTATCGGTACGATAGACGGACTTGAGCTCCCGCGGGTTCTGAGAAGCGTGGAGCAGGGAAAGGTAGCATGGAAGGTCCGGCATGGTTCCCGCGTCGTCCCGATGGTCTGCCCGGTGAGCGGCAGGGTGATCGAAAAGAACGAAATGGTGCTGACGGATCCCGCGCTCGTCAATTCATCCCCCTATGGAGACGGCTGGCTGTTACGCGTAAAGACCCGGCGGCTTCCGTCGCAACTGCATAACCTTATCACCGGGAAGTCCGCTCAGCACTGGCTCGATGGCGCGCGCGCGGAGCTCGCCCGGTTCTTTTCCGGAACCCCCGCGCTGATGTACCAGGACGGCGGCGTCATACTGACGGATCTTGCGGACCGCTGCTCCGCGGAGGAGTGGGAGAAGCTTGTGGGCGAATTCTTTCTCGTAGACGAAAAAACGAAACAACACTGACTGGAGAGACGACAATGACTGTCCTACTGATGCTGAGCATGATCGTGACATTTCTCGCGGCCGACATGATCGTCCGGAAACTGCGGGCGGTGAAGGAAGCACGTCTGACCTTACAACCGGGGACCATCATGTCCGAACCGCCGGAGGGGATACGCCTCGCCCTGAACCACACCTGGATGAGAATGGAGAAAGGGGTTGCGGTGATCGGGACGGACGAATTCCTCGGGCGGATTCTCGGTGCGGTGGAGTCCTTCATGCTCCCCGATGTGGGCGCAACCGTCGCCCCTGCAAGCCTGGATATCGCGCTCGCGCACGGGAACCGGAGAGTCAGGCTCGCCTCCCCCGTCGCCGGCCGCATACTGGAAGTGAACACCGGGGTCCTCCACAATCCGATGCTCGCACAGCGCGACCCCTACGGGAGCGGATGGCTCCTCAAAGTGTCCCCTGATCCTGGGCAGGGAGACGCCTCCGGCTCTCTGAGCGGTGCCGCCGCGCGCCAGTGGCTCCTTGACCAGATGGCTCTGGCGAAGGAATTCCTCACGGGTGTAGCCCCCCGGACGTCGTTCGCATCGCTTCCCGACGGCGGGGAACTGGCCGAAGGCGCGCTCCTTCATTGTGATGCCGACGCATGGGCCGAATTTGAGCGCCGTTTCACCACAATCCACGCACCGAAACCGGTCACTACCTGAGAGGGGGGAGAAGGGTCATGTCGCAATCGAAAGGATTGTTGATTGATATCACCAGGTGTGTCGGCTGCCATGAATGCGAGCGGGCGTGCGCGGAGGCGAATCATCTTCCGCAGGAGCCCGCCACCGATCTGTCGGCCACGCGCTTCACATACCTGAAAAGCTACAACGACGAGACCGTGTTCGTGCGGCGGCTCTGCATGCACTGCAACGAGCCCACATGCGTTTCGGCGTGCCTTGTCGGCGCTTTCACAAAGACCGAAACCGGGGCCGTGCTCTACGACGAATCAAAGTGCATCGGCTGCCGGTACTGCATGCAGGCGTGCCCGTTCGAGGTGCCACGCTACGAATGGGGAAGCCTCGCGCCGAAGATACAGAAGTGCCGCATGTGCTATGAACGGATTGCAGGAGGAGGACAGACCGCGTGCGCCGAGGCGTGCCTCGCCGGTGCGACAGTTTTCGGCAACCGCGACGACCTGATCAAGGAAGCCCGCGCGCGTATCGACGGGAACCCGGGGGGATACGTCGATTATATCTACGGCCTGAGTGAGGCGGGGGGGACTTCCGTCCTGTTTCTTTCCGCTATCCCCTTTGAACAACTGGGGTTCCCGATGAACATCCCGAAGGAGCCGATCCCGGACCTTTCGTGGCGTGTTCTTTCGCAGGTTCCGAAATATGCTGTGGCTGCAGGCGTCCTGCTGTTCGGCATCAACTGGATCACGGCGAGGCGCACGGATGTTGCGCGATTCGAAGCCGAGGAACGCAGCAGGGCGATCACTGAAGACCGGGAAAGGGGAACGCGATGAAATTCGAGGGAATATTCAAGCTTACATTCTGGAAGGCCGTTGCGATCGTGCTGATGGCAACCGGGTTGGCTGCCGCGGTGCAGCGGTATGCGCTCGGTCTCGGTGCCACAACGAACCTGAAAGACACCTTCCCGTGGGGGATCTGGATCGGCTTCGACATACTTGTCGGCGTCGGTCTTGCCGCCGGCGGGTTCACCATAGCGGCGACGGTCTATATTTTCGGGATTGAGCGGTTCAGGCCCATCCTCCGGCCGACAATCCTCACCGCGTTTCTGGGATACGTTCTTGTCATCGCGGGGCTGATGGTCGACCTGGGCCGCCCATGGGCCATCTGGCACGCGATCATCATGTGGAATCCCCACTCGGTGATGTTCGAGGTCGCATGGTGCGTCATGCTCTATACCACCGTGCTGGCGCTGGAATTCAGCCCCGTCGTACTCGAGCATTTCAAGCTTCAACGCACTCTGAAAGTCATCAAGGCGGTTACGATCCCGCTGGTGATTCTGGGAGTCATACTTTCCACACTGCACCAGTCGTCCCTGGGATCGCTGTTCCTGATCATACCCGGGCGGATGCATCCGCTCTGGTATTCCAACATCATACCGTTCCTCTTCATCATTTCCTGCGTGGCGGCCGGACTCGCGATGACAATCATTGAATCGTTCCTCTCTTCCCGCGCATTCGGACGGGAAGTCGAGCTCCCGCTCCTCTCGGAGCTCTCCCGGGTGATCGTTGTTGTCCTTGCCCTCTATTTTACGGTTCGCGTCCAGGACCTGATGAGCCGCGATGCGCTGAAATACGTCTTTATGCCGACCTACCAGAGCGGCATGTT
>DASVIU010000484.1:0-2804 GCA_036386275.1 Bacteroidota bacterium
GCTCTCGCGAAGGCCGAGCGGTTCATCAATCACATCGCTCAGAACGCCTACTGCATCACGCTGGCGGTCAGCCTCGGGAACATCAGGACCCTGATCGAGCATCCCGGCTCCATGACCCATTCGGCGATCCCCGTGGAGGAGCAGACGGCAAAGGGGCTCGACCCCGGCGGCGTGCGGCTGGCAATCGGGCTGGAAAAGCCTGAGGACATCATCAAGGATATTTCCTTCTCGCTCGACGGTACACGGTGACTTGATGATGCGACTCCCGGGAGAAGCCCATGCACTATAATTCCATTTCAGAAGCAGTCAAGGCCAGGTACAGGCGTAAATTCGTTACTCCCGCCGAGGCGGTCTCCGTCATACACTCGGGCGACCGGGTCTACATACACCCCGGATGCGCTGTGCCGCAGGTTCTCGTCACAGCGATGGTCGAAAGGTACGAGGAGCTGCAGGACGTGGAGGTGTGCCACCTGCTCGGGGTCGGCGAAGCTGCGTACGTCCGGCCGGAAATGAAGGGGCATTTCCGGCACAACGCCTTTTTCATAGGGAAAAACGTCCGGAAAGCCGTCTGCGACGGCCGGGCCGATTTCACCCCGATATTTCTTTCGGAAATCCCTGCGCTCCTGTACGACCGGCACTACACGGTGGATATAGCTCTCATACAGGTTTCGCCGCCGGACGAGCACGGTTACTGCAGTTTCGGTGTGGGGGTCGAGTGCACGAAAGCGGCGACCGAGGTGGCGAAGATCGTCATTGCCCAGATCAACACGCACATGCCACGGACGCTCGGCGACAGCTTCATTCATATGAACAGGATCGATTACTGCGTGGAGGTCGCCGTCCCGCTGCAGGAGCTCCCCCAGATGGAGGGGGACGAGACGCCGGAAGAAATCGAGACGTATCAGAAGATCGGCGCCCACATTGCGGGGCTTGTCGAGGACGGCTCGACGCTGCAGCTCGGTATCGGGCGCATCCCGGATGCCGTCGTGAAGTTCCTCGGCGACAGGAAGCATCTGGGTGTCCACTCCGAAATGGTGTCCGACGGCATCATCCCGCTCGTGGAGTCGGGTGTCATCACGAACATGCGCAAGACTCTGCTTCCGGGAAAGATCGTCACGTCATTCGTGCTCGGGTCGCAGCCTCTCTTTGATTTCATCGACAATAACCCGGCGATGGAATTCCGCCCGACCCAGTTCACAAACGATCCGTTCACGATTGCGCGGAACAGGATGATGGTCGCGATCAATTCGGCGATCGAAATCGATCTCACGGGGCAGGTCTGCGCGGACACGATCGGTTACCGGTTCTACAGCGGGTTCGGCGGCCAGGTGGATTTTATCCGCGGTGCCGCCCGCTCTGAAGGGGGAAAGCCGATCATCGCTCTTCCCTCGACGGCGAAAAACGGGACGATTTCCCGGATCACCCCCAGGCTCATGGAGGGGGCGGGGGTGACGACGACGCGGGGGGACGTCCACTATGTCATAACGGAATTCGGTGTCGTCAACCTCCACGGGCGGACCGTGCGCCAGCGTGCGGAGCTCCTTATCGGCATCGCCCATCCGTCCTTCCGTGAAGAGCTGGAGATGTTTGCGAAAGAGCATCACTACATGTAAGGAGAAGACTCAATGGCCATCAGGGGAAACGTATCGTTCGATATAGAAACCTGCAAGGGGTGCGAGCTCTGCATCGATGCCTGTCCCCAGGAGAGCCTGGCGCTCTCCCAGGAAATCAACGCGCAGGGGTATCACTACGCGGTCCTGATAAAGGACAACTGCACGGGGTGCGTCAACTGCGCTCTCGTCTGCCCCGACGCGGTCATCACCGTCTTCCGCGAGAACAGGAAGAACGGTAAGGTGCCGGTGGCCAGGATCAGCAATGTCACCGGGAACATCACCGTCACCATCGACGACGAAAGGAAAAATCCGTGAGCGACCTCAGACTGATGAAAGGAAACGAAGCCCTGGCGGAAGCGGCGATCCGTGCGGGATGCAAAGGGTACTTCGGGTATCCCATAACTCCGCAGTCCGAAATCCTTGAGTATCTTGCCGCGGAGGGGCGCGAACGCGGGATGGTCGTCCTCCAGGCTGAGAGCGAGGTCGCCTCCATCAACATGGTGTACGGCGGCGCGGGTGCGGGCGCGCGCGTGATGACGAGCTCATCCAGCCCCGGGATCAGCCTGATGCAGGAAGGGCTCTCCTATATCGCAGCCGCGGAGCTCCCCTGCCTGATTGTGAACGTCAACCGCGGCGGGCCGGGGCTCGGCACGATACAGCCCTCGCAGGGGGACTACTTCCAGTCGGTGAAGGGAGGAGGGCACGGGGACTACCACCTTCTCGTCCTTGCCCCTTCAAGCGTCCAGGAGATGGCGGATTTTGTGTTCGACGCGTTTGATCTTGCCGACAAATACCGCACGCCAGTCCTGATACTCGCCGACGGTGCACTCGGGCAGATGATGGAAAAGGTCGCCTTCAGGGAGTACAATCCGGCGGACCACATTATCGCCAAACCCTGGGCCACGACAGGCAAACCGAAGACGCGCGAGCGTAATGTTATCACGTCGCTCCATATTGAGCCGGAGATTATGGAGCAGATCAACCTCCGCCTGCAGGAAAAATACCGCCTGATCGCGGAGAACGAGACCCGGTCCGAGCATTTCCACACCGAAGACGCCGAGTACCTGATCGTTGCATACGGCCTCGCGGCCCGCATCGCCAAGGGGGCGGTGGAGATGGCCCGGGCGCAGGGGATCAGGGCGGGGCTCCTCAGGCCCGTGACCCTGTATCCGTACCCCACGGCCGCGATCC
>DASVIU010000485.1:0-3975 GCA_036386275.1 Bacteroidota bacterium
GCACTCTGGACGGGGGCTGGTTCTACGCTCCCACGGTCTTCTCCGAAGTGAAGCCGGACCACAGGATCGCAAAAGAAGAGATATTCGGCCCCGTCCTCTCCGTGCTGAAGGCGGGTTCACTCGGGGAGGCGGTCGCGATCCTCAACGACACAATCTACGGCCTTTCCTCTTCGATCTATACCGCGAATGTCAACGATGCCTTCCGGGCGATCCGGGACATCAAGGCGGGGATCACCTATATCAACGCACCGACGATCGGTGCCGAAGCGCATATGCCGTTCGGCGGCGTGAAACAGACGGGGAACGGCCACCGCGAGGGAGGCTGGACGGTGTACGATTTCTTCTCGGAGTGGAAGACCGTCTACATCGATTACAGCGGCGGGCTCCAGAGGGCTCAGATCGACAACTACGGGAAGTAGAGGCGGACGATTCACCATTCGAACGGGGACACCGGTGGTCCGGATCAAACTGTATATCGTTTCTATGTTTGAACATCAGGAATTCTTCTGAAGGATGCCCGTTGTGCGGCACGCAGGTCAATCCGCAGCCACATCCATCAGAGGAGTTCTCATCATGCCCGTTCACACAGCAAAAGCACGCACGAAGACACGAGCGGTCAAGAGCTCGAAAGTCGTAAGAAGCACCCGGCGGAGGATCGCCGGAAACCGAACAGCGAAGGCGTCACGGCCTTCCCACAGCTCCGTCATCCCGCCGTCGCTCATACTCCCGACGCTCTCCCGGCACATGCTCGTCGACGGCTTCGACATCGTCGTCGATCTGAAGAAGAGCAAGGGAACATATCTCGTCGACGCCAGAGACGGGAAGCGCTACCTGGATTTCTTCACGTTTGTGGCCTCTTCCCCCCTGGGGATGAACCATCCCAAACTCACCGCCCCCCCCTTTCTGAAGAAACTGGCGTATGTCGCGGTCAACAAGCCTTCGTTGTCGGACATCTACACCGCGGAGCAGGCGCAGTTCGTCGACACCTTTTCGCGGGTGGCGATGCCGGCCACGCTCCCCCATGCTTTTTTCATCGAAGGGGGTGCGCTGGCGGTCGAGAACACGCTGAAGGCGGCGTTTGATTGGAAAATACGGAAGAACCGGATACGGGGGTACCGGGAAGAGCGGGGGAGGCAGATCGTTCACTTCCGGCAGGCGTTTCACGGCCGCTCCGGCTACACCCTTTCGCTGACGAACACCGATCCGGTCAAGACGGACCTGTTCCCGAAGTTCGCGTGGCCCAGGGTGCTCAACCCCGCGGTCCGCTATCCGCTGAACGAGGAGAACCTTGCCCGCGTGATCGCCGACGAAGAAACGAGCCTCGGCCAGATCAAGCAGGCGTTCATCGAAAACAAGGATGACATCGCTGCGATCATCATCGAGGCGATCCAGGGGGAGGGGGGGGACAACCACTTCAGAGGCGAATTCTTCAGGGCGTTGCGGGAACTTGCCGATGAAAACGATGCGATGCTCATCATCGACGAGGTACAGACGGGCGTGGGGATGACCGGGAAGATGTGGGCGCACCAGCACTTCGTTGAGCCCGACATGATCGCGTTCGGGAAGAAGATGCAGGTGTGCGGGTTCCTCTGCGGACGGAGGATTGAGGAAATCCCTGACAACGTGTTCCGGGTCTCAGGCCGCCTGAATTCGACATGGGGCGGGAACCTGGTGGACATGGTCCGGGCCCAGAAGTTCCTCGAGGTCATCGAGGAGGAGAACCTCGTCGAAAATGCGCGCCTACAGGGGGAACACCTGCTCAGTGCACTGCACCGGCTTGCCGAGGAGTTCCATACGGTCTCCAACGTCCGGGGGCTCGGTCTCTTCGCGGCATTCGACATGCCGGATTCCGACATGAGGACGAAAGTCCGGACGGCGTGCATAAAAAAGGGGCTTATCATCCTTCCCAGCGGCGATCGATCGATCCGGTTCCGTCCGCCGCTCAACGTGCGCGGGGAAGAGATCGATGCCGGCGTCGCGATTATCGCAAAGGTCCTTAAAGAACTCTGAAAGCCCGTATCCGGAACACCACGGCCCCCTGCGCACATCGCGCGGGGGGCCGTTTCAGTACGCAGGTCGTTCTCCATGGGCGGTCCCGCGCTCTCCGACCGGTATCGTTATCTGATAAGCATCATTTTCATGATCTGGCTGCTCGACGTCCCCGACACTCCCGTCGCTTTCATCCTGTAGAAATAGACGCCGCTCGCAACCCGTGCTCCCGAGGCATCGGTGCCATCCCACAGGACGAAATAGGGGGTACCCCGGGAAGGGGGGAATGCCCCCTCGACGAGGGTTTTCACCGGCTTTCCAAGAATATCGAACACGCTCAGATTCACCCGCGATTGCTCCGGGGTCTGGAACTCGATTCTCGTCCCTGGATTGAACGGGTTTGGATAATTCGCGCTGAGCTTAAATGTCTCCGCCACGGTCGATACGGTCATGATGTTCGGACTTCCGCTGGTTCCGGTTGCCCCGACCGCCCGAACGCGATAATAGTACACTGTGCCGGGAGTCAGACCCACGACTGCATAGCTGGTCACATTGCCGACGTTGAGGTAGTAGTATCCAGAGACAAATGAGGAGAATGCAATGTCGGTGGCCACATCGAGCCTGTAGCGCGTTGCTCCGGTCACAGCCGTCCAGTTTGCCGTGAAACCGGTGGTTGATGTATTGCTCCCGGCAAGTGCCGTTGGAGGAGGAGACCCGCTCCCGAGAGAGTTGATCGCCGCCAGAGCGTCGATAATTCCCCAGCCGTAGAAATTGTCCGGTCGTGCCGCCTGTGACGGCGCCTGGCGTGCGGTGGTTTTGATTGCATTGATGATCTGCATGGCGGTCGCTTCCGGGTGGGCATTGAGGACCAGCGCCGCCACCCCCGCGGTCAGGGGACAGGAGAACGATGTTCCTCCCGTGCTCCCGTATGTGTATCCCGTGGGGTCGTAGGCATCGGCGGCCTGTATGTTCGTTCCCACCGCCATCACATCGGGCTTCACCCTTCCGTCGGACGTCGGTCCGTACGAGCTGAATCCTGCCCGCACGCCGAACGGCGTGACGGCCCCCGCCGTGAGTATGCTGTCTGCATCGGCGGGCGCGATCAGTGTGTTCGGCAATCCGCTCCGGAGCACCGCGTCGTTCCCCGCGGAATTCACGACGATCACCCCTTTGCGCGCGGCCATGACCGCGGCGCGGGTGATCACGGCGGTCTTCCCGTTCATGTCCTGCCAGGTCAGGCTTGTGAATCCGGAGTCAAAGTCATAATAGCCGAGAGACGTGCTTGTGATCTGGACTCCGAGGCTCTCCGCCCACTGGATCGCGGCAACCCAGTTGTCCTCCTCGACGGGGGTCTCGCTGCTGTCATTCTCCGTCCTTGCCAGTATGAACGACGCGCCGTATGCCGGACCGATGACCTGCCCCGGCTTGTACCCTGCCAGCGTCGAGAGAGTGTTCACGCCGTGCCCGCCGAACGGGCCGTTGGGATTGTTCGGGACGACGCTCACCTTATGGTCCACGAAGTCGTGCTGGGCGATGATTCTCGGACGAAGAAAGTCGAACGCCTCGTGGTTGAGGAGCCGGAAGCCGTTGTCGAAAACCCCGATGATGATCCCCTGGGCTGAGTTCCCGGTCGCATGGACTGCGGGGATATTCTCAAGGCTGACCTGAGCCAGCGAGGACCCGTAGTCGAGCGCGCCGGTGCCGTCCCCTTTCCGTACCGGGAGGTACGGGCTGGCTGCGGCATTGATTTCTGTCTCCCGCACGCGCCTGTACCTCTGCACAATCTCGATTTCCCTGACGAACGGGAGAGCTTCCAGTCGGGAGATCTGCGCGGGGGTCGCTTCCGCGCTGACCCCGTTGAGCCACTTCGAGGTCTGGCGGATGCTCGTGACGATGGGAGTGACCTTCGCGATGTACTCTGCGCTTACCGGGAGATCCGTCTCGTCCACAAGACTGTTCGCGGGGAGCACCCGGGCCCTCCGCTGG
>DASVIU010000486.1:0-3740 GCA_036386275.1 Bacteroidota bacterium
GACAGCGACATCCACCCGCTGGTAGAGCGTCCCGTCCCCGAGGATCCTGACGAGCGGTCCCTCGCCGCAGAGTCCCATGCACCCGGTCCCTGCGAGCTCGACCTCGTTTTCCAGATTCCGCGCTTTAAGTGCTTTTGCGAGTGCCTCGTGTACGGCGATCCCGCCGCACGATGCGCACCCCGCGGCGGAGCAGTACGTGATGCGGTGTCTGTACTTCCCCTGGCGCGCGCGCTCAGTTTCTGCAACTTCTCTGAGTTCTTCGAGAGTCATGCCGCCGCCTCCCCGGGGGCCTGCTGCCACTCCCCGATTTTCCCGACAGCCGTTTCAGGCGTCAGCTTCCCTGCCACTGCGTCGTCGAGCACGGCGACCGGCGCGCGTCCGCATGATCCGACGCACCGTGCCGAGACGAGCGATATCTCGTTGTCGGGAGTGGTCTGGCCGAACCTGACTCCGCAGTGGTGTTCCACCGCCTTCCCGATCCCGGACGCCCCCTTGACGTAGCACGCCGTCCCCGTGCACAGGACAAACGTGTGTTTCCCTTTCGGCTTGAGCGTGAAGAAATGGTAGAACGTCGCGACGCCGTAGACGCGGCTCAGCGGGAGCTTCAGGCTCCTTGCGACGTATATGAGCAGATCGTTGTCGAGGAAGCCGAATATTCCCTGAGCGACGTGAAGAACTTCGATCAGGGCGTCGCCGCGCGACTGGTGTTTTGTAATGGCGCGGTCGAGCAACTTGAACCTGTTATCGCCGCTCGGGTGAGTTTTCTCTTGACTTGTCGGAGGCATATCATTGCGAGTTGGGTATTTACGGTGGCGGTGGCACGTTGAGCGCCGCGCTGAAGTTATTATCGCAATGTGTGTGCCATCAGCCAAAAACAGAGAATTTGACCCATATCGGCATCAATGGACCTGCGGGATTTTCAAATCTGGGAAGGAAAAAGCGTCGATTCCCGCCTCCGGAAAAGGAGGGGAGAGAGCAGTTTTCAAACTGAACCAGGGCGCGACCGTGGAAGTCGCGTGGAAATGTCAGGTTTTCAGGGGACTCGTGCGGGCCAGGAGCCAGTCGCACCACGCGGGGATCCCCGCTCCCGTCGTGCAGGAGGTCTCGAAGACCGCGAGCGATGGGTTAATGCGGAGCGCGTTGGCGCGCAGCGTTTCGATGCTGCAGTTCACGTAGGGGAGAAGGTCGATCTTGTTGATGATGAGGACCGAAGAGTTCCTGAACATCGCCGGGTACTTCAGTGGCTTGTCGTCCCCTTCGGTCGTGCTGGCGACAACCACTTTCATCGCCTCGCCGAGGTCATAGTTCGAGGGGCAGACGAGGTTGCCGACGTTTTCGATGATCAGGAGCCTGATATGCGAGAGGTCGAAGTTGCCCAGCGCGTCGTGGACGAGGTTCGCCTCGAGGTGGCAGCCTCCTGCGGTCACGATCTGGACGGCGGGGACATTGTACTTCGCAATGCGCTGTGCGTCGAAGTCAGTCTGCACGTCCCCCTCGATCACCGCCACGGCCAGTCTTCCGGCCAGGTGTTCGAGCGTTCTCTCCAGCAGGCTCGTCTTCCCCGCGCCGGGAGAGCTTACGACGTTGATCGCGAATATTCTGTGCCGTTCCAGGAGCGCCCGGTTCTGACGCGCCAGCTCGTCGTTTTTCTCCAGGACTTTCCGCTCTATCGTGATCACGCTCATCGGACCCCCTCGTTCTCTTCCACCTCTATGTCCCGCAGCTGCATCTCCCTCCCGGAGAGAATCGTCAGAGACGTGCTTCCGCATGCGGCGCAGGCGAACAGCGTCGGTTCAATTTCCGCATCACGCCCGCAGTCGTTGCAGTGGGCGGTCAGCGGGACGTGCTCGATCTCCAGCAGGGCCCCCGCGAGCGGCGTCCCCTCCGTTATCGCCCCGAAGCAGAACTCCAGTGAATCGGGGACGACCCCCGCCATCGCGCCCAGAGTCAGTCTGACGCTCCTGACGGACACTCCCTCTTCCTTCGGCAGGTGCTGGAGGACGATGTCGACGATGCTCTGAGCAATCGAGAGTTCATGCATGATTCAAATGTACGGGATCGCGGGCCGAGAGGCAACTGGCCGGACTTACGACCGGTCTGCCTTCTTCCGTTTCCGGGAGAGAGCCACGCCGCCGAACCCCCCGATGACGGCGACATAAAACCCCAGATCATACCACCAGCCGGTGTTGTACATCTCATAAATTCTGACGTCGGGCCTGAAGAATCCGACGACGAGCGAGACGGGGGCAATCCAGCCGTGCCAGAGCCCGGAGAAAAAGCCGGCCGGTTCCTTCGGGGTGTATATGCTTGTGCCGGGGAAGCAGCCGCTTGCCGCGACGGCGAGCGCCGCCGCAAGGAGGAGCACGCATGCGATCTTCATTGTGGTCTCATTGTTTGTGTGAGAAGGTCTCTCAGTATTCCCTTTACCGCTGAAACCACCGCCGGGATCGCGGCGCTCACCTCCGGAGAGAGCTCTGTCTTCATGTCGTTCAGGTCGTTGATCGACACCGTCAGGAGGTGGATGTCGGGAAGTTTTCCCGTGAGAATCGCGGATTCGATAAGGTCCCTGAGTCCGATGTCGTGGGCGCTCAGCGCGCGGGGAAAATCGCTGGCGAACCTCGGGCGCAGCACCCGCACGGTGCCGGGTACACCGCCGTCCATCGTCGCATCGATCAGGAGAACGGTCGTGTAATCCTGGAGGTAGGAGAGGAGATGAAATCCCCCCGTCCCCCCGTCCAGAAGGATCACACCCGGGGGAACCGGTTCCTGTTCAAGCGCTTTGATGGCGTGGACCCCCACCCCCTCGTCTCCCAGGAGGTAGTTGCCGATGCCCAGAACGAGTATGGTCGGGGGAGTGGCCATGGTGGTGGGAATGATACGGAACGCCCGGACAAAAACAAAAAAGGCGGTCCGGATTGCCGGGCCGCCTTTCGTTGATGCTGGCGTGCTATTTCTGCCGCTTCTCCACGAACTTCCATCCTCCCGCCATCGATGAGATGACGCCGCGCCCCTCGACATAATCGTGGTAAAAGACGAGGTAGACGTGGACGATGGTGAAGAGGACGAAGAACCACATCATCATGTGGTGCCACTGGCGCACCGCGAAGTCCCCTCCCATGAGCGGGACGATCCAGGCGAACATGCGCGGGAGCCAGGAATCGCTCATCGCGGCGTACATCCCGAACCCCGTCACTGATTGGAAAAGGAACGCCAGGAACGTCAGAAAGTAGGTGAACCCTGCAAGCGGGTTGTGCCCGACCGATTCCAGGGGCGTGGCGGTCGCCTGCAGTATGTCCACCTTGAGGACGTCCTTGGCTTCACGCAGCTGCTCCTTCCGGAAGGGGAGGAAGTTCTGCCATCGGGCAAACACATTCCCCACAAATCCCCAGTAGATGCGAAACAGGAAGTTGAAGAAAAAGAGGAACGCCGCCAGGAAATGGATGAACCGGGCGGTCCCGAACCAGTAGCTGTAGGATGCTTCCGACGCGATCGCGAGCGCCACCGGCTTGCCGATGATATAGCCCGTCACGGCCAGCGCGAGGACGGCCAGCGCATTAAGCCAGTGATAGAATCTCACCGGGAGTTGCCACACGTACACGCGGCGTATGGACATCTGTTCCATTGTGGCCTCCTAATACGTGTCGATCTGGTGGACGTACGTCCCGTGTTCGTCGTACAGGTGCACCGCACACGCGAGACACGGGTCGAACGAGTGAATCGTCCGGAGGACCTCCAGCGGT
>DASVIU010000487.1:0-4773 GCA_036386275.1 Bacteroidota bacterium
GAAAGTCAAGCGTTCAAGCAGCCTAGTACCTCGGCATATCGGGGTCAATCACTTCCGCCCACTCGTCAATCCCCCCGAGGAGGTTCTTTACCTTGCGGAACCCCAGCTGTTTCAGGAATTGAACGGCCTGCCCGCTCCGTATTCCGCTGTGGCAATACACGACGGTGTCCTGCGACGAATCGAGCTCGTGCACCCGCCGGGGAAGGTCGTTCAGGGGGATCAGGTGACCGCCGAGATTCGCGATCTCATATTCCCGGGGTTCACGCACGTCCAGGAGGAATACGCTCTCTCCGCGGTCGAGCTTCGCCTTCAACGCGGCGACGGAGATCGCGTTCTCATTATCCTCCGGACCTGCAGCCGGCGGAGGCGCAATTCCGCAGAACAGCTCATAGTCGATCAGCTCCGTGATCGAGGGGTGATCGCCGCATACCGCGCACTCCGGATTCCGGCGCAGTTTGAGCTCGCGGGTCTTCATCGTCAGCGCATCGAAAAGAAGAAGCCTTCCGACGAGAGGCTCACCGATCCCCAGTATGAACTTCACGGTCTCAGCCGCCTGTATCGTCCCGATGATCCCGGGAAGGATTCCCAGCACCCCTCCTTCGGCGCAGCTCGGCACGAGTCCCGGGGGGGGCGGGGCGGCGTACAGGCACCGGTAGCACGGTCCGCCGGGAGCGGAGAAAACGGAAACCTGTCCCTCGAACCGGAATATGCTCCCGTACACATTGGGCTTCTTCAGGAGGACGCACGCATCATTGACGAGGTAGCGCGTCGGGAAATTGTCGGTCCCGTCCGCCACAAGATCGAAGCCCCCGAGTATCCCGAGGGCGTTCCCGGAAGTCAGCCGGGTGCTGAACAGCTCCACGTCCACGTTCGGGTTGATGGAATATATCCGGTCCTTCGCGGATTCCAACTTGGGCCTCCCGACATCCGGCGTGGAGTGCAGCACCTGGCGCTGCAGGTTCGACTCGTCCACGACATCGAAATCGACGATACCGATCCTGCCGATCCCTGCGGCCGCGAGGTAGAGCGCCAGGGGTGAACCGAGTCCCCCCGCCCCCACCAGCAGCACGCTCGCGGCTTTCAATTTCATCTGCCCTTCGAGCCCCACTTCCGGGAGTATGAGATGGCGCCCGTACCGCCTTATCTCCTCTCGTGAGAGGCGAACGTCGTTCCGCGACCCCCTGCCGCCTGTTTCTCTCATTATCGGCTCCTTCCGCCGGCTATCGACGGGATGATGCTCACGGTGTCTTTCTCCGAGACCTGCGTCTGTTCCTTCTGCAGGTACCGGATGTCCTCGTCATTAACGTACACGTTGACAAAGCTCCTCAGCGAACCCGTCTCGTCGAAGAGGTGCTTTTTCAGAGGGGCGTACGTTGCGGTGAGCCCCTGGAGGAGCTCACCGACGGTGTTCCCCTCGAGAAGGACGCTCTCCTTTTTTTCAGTGTACGCCCTGAGCGGCGTAGGGATCAATACCCGTGTTGCCATTGTCCGTATTCTCCTGGTGTGGTTTACGCCTGCTTTGATCAGGCATGCCCGGCGCTTTCGCCAGCCGGTTTGGCGACAACCCGTTCGACGCTGTCGATGATTTCTTCATCGAACCCCAAACGGTCGTCTTTCAAGACCCATGACTTGACTGCCGCGGGGATCCTCTCCTCGACGGCGACGATGACGTACGAACACCAGGGCCATGCGTGTTCAAGATCAAACTGCGACGGCCTTGCCGGATGATCCGGGTGGGAATGATAGAACCCCATCACGCCCAGCCCCTCGGCACCTGCGGCAGCCTCCGCCCTCGTGTACTCCTCCGGCGTGATCAGAAATCTCCGCGTGCGGTTCTCTTCCCTGGCGTTGCCGATCCGGACGACGTCGAATACCTCCTTCCCCGTCTCACCCACGGTACCAACGAGAATGCCGCAGCATTCCTCGGGATACGCCTCCATGGCATGGACACGGATCTTGTGCAGGGCCGTATGCGACATTGCTATTGTCGGGGCTATTGTGGCGGCCGGCATCGGGTCACTCCTCCCAGAATCGTTCACTCAGGTACCTGCTCCCGTGATCGGGAAATATCGTGACAACAACTCCTTCATCCAGGCGTTGTGCAACCTGGAGGGCGGCCACCATGGAGGCCGCGGAGGAGGTCCCCACCAGCAGTCCCTCCTTTTTCGCCAGACGCCTCGCCATTTCGTGCGCGGCGCCGGTCGAGACCTCCAGGTGCTCGTCCGCCAGCTTCATATCGTAAATGCCCGGAACCATGGCCGTCTGAAGATGTTTCAACCCCTCCAGACCGTGGAGGGGCGTGTCGGGCTGAAATGAGATGCAGCGGATCGCCGCGTCGAGCTCCTTCAGGCGACGGGCCGTGCCGACAAATGTTCCCGATGTCCCTATGCCGGCAACAAAGTGCGTGACCGCTTTTCCGCTCTGGTTGTAAATCTCGAATGCGGTGGTCCTGTAGTGGGCCTGCCAGTTGGCAGGATTATTATACTGATCGGGATAAAAGTATTCATCCGGGTGATCCGCCACCAGCTTTTTCACATAGAGCTGTGCGCCGTCCGTCCCCTCGAGCGGGTCTGTGTATATCACGTCCGCACCGTAGGCAAACAGGATCCGTTTCCGTTCGGGGCCTGCGTTGGCCGGGACGGCGAGCTTCACGCGGTATCCGAGAGCAGCGCCAATCATCGCGTACGCGATCCCGGTATTTCCGCTCGTCGCGTCAATAATGGTCTTTCCCATCGTGAGGGCACCGCTCCTCTCCCCTTCCCGTATCATACTGAGCGCCGCCCTGTCCTTGACAGAACCGCCGGGATTGTACCATTCCGCCTTGGCGAATATCTCAACCCGGGGGGAAACCCCTGGAAACCGCGGGAGCCTCAGAAGGGGGGTATTCCCTATCCGCTCAACGAGGGTTGGGGCGCCGACAGAAGGATAAGTCAATGAACCTGGCATACGTAAGGCGAAGACTGTATTTGAAAGAACGACGAGATCGAGAAATACGTTTCAAAAAGGGGGTGAGACGCTCTACGTCAACAGGAGCGACGACAACAGCAGCATGTGAGGAGAGAGGAGCCGGGAGACATGTCAGGAGCCGCGTTTGGAGCCAAAAGTGTCAGCGAGACGTTCATAGAGTAATTAAATCAAAAATGGGCTATTGTCAAATTTGCGCACAATTCATATACTACCGGACCGGAAAGACGCAAATGCCAACCACTAGTGAGAACACGTGATGGGCTCATCTGGTTCCATGAAGAGAACGGAACAGCAGCCCGGACCGCTCCCGCGCAGGGACCCGCCGGCGGCCCGTGAGCCGGCGCTCATCATATTTGCAGCACTCCCGAAGCCCGGCGATGTGAAAAAACGACTCGCCAGGGAAATCGGCGTCCAACCAGCAACGGCACTCTATAATGAGCTTGCGCACCACACATTCCGGACCGGGCAGGATGCCCTTGACAGGGGATGGATGGTATTTCTTTTCTATGACCCGAAAGTGAAGGAAGAGGATGTGCGTCAGTGGGTAGGGAGAGATTTTCACTTCGTCGCGGAGGGGGGTGCAAATCCGGGCGCCCGCATACAGCACGCATTTGACTATGCATTTCATCACCGCGCGGGAAAAGCGGTGGTCATCAGCAGCGATATCCCGGGGATGGAAATCGGCCTTCTGGAGGAGGCTTCCAGCAGGCTCGACAGGAACGACATAGTGATCGGCCCGGCAACGGACGGCGGCTGCTACCTGCTCGGCATGAAACCTCCGACCAAGCGAATTTTCCGGGATCTCCCCTGGGGGACGGCGAGGGTCTACAGGGAGGCGTCAGAAAGGGTCCGGCGGCTGGGCCTCTCACAATCGAGCCTCACTCCACTCAACGACGTGGACACGGCAGAGGCGTACAGGAACTATCTCATGAAAAAACAGAAGGGCTGACAGGAAAGGAGTTATTCCAATGGGAATAGAAGAAATCAAGGCTGCAATCAAGAATCTGTCGCCGGAAGAGAGGAGAAAGGTGGCGGTGTACATACTCGAGCTGGAGAGGGACCACATCCAGGAAACCATTGGACCCCAGATCGCTGAAGAACTGGAAGCCTTTTCCAGGATCGTCCAGGATTCGGTCGAGAAGATCAGAAAGATGGTTACCGCGGCGTGAAACCGATGTCCGGCAGGTTTCACACCTGCTGCAGGAACACGAGAGTCAGGTATGCAACCAGGATCCCCCATCCGAAACTCATCAACGTGCCGATGATGATGTACTCCGCATCCATCCGCTGCCGGGGATCCTGAGCTTCTCCGAACCTGAGTATGGACTTGGCTGCAATCAGGAATCCAATTCCGGCGGCCTGACCCGTGAGGGTCAGAATGAATATCAGGGCCCTCTCGAGCTGGCCGATAATCATCCCCCCCTGTTCAAATCCCGCCGGGTCCGTCCCGTCGTCCAGCCCGACGCTTTTCCTGTGTGCGATCATTTTCTGCTGTATGGGCCGCACCGCTGCTCCGATGAGGAACCCGCCCATCTTGACAGTCGCGATCGCTCCCGAGATGAGGACAAGAGCCTTGAGATACCACGCCCCGAGAAGGCCGAACCAGCACGGTTGCGGGTCGTTGTGCGTGCTCACGATGACGGCGAGCGCCACGATGACTGCAGCGTGCACCGCCTGGTCGATGATGAATGCATACGGACCGCTCTGCTTTGATCTCGCTTTCAGATAATCGATCAGCGTATGTGTCGTGAGGATCGCCGCCGGCACCTGCCACCATATCCAGAGTCCGCACAGGAGATAACTGAG
>DASVIU010000488.1:0-4728 GCA_036386275.1 Bacteroidota bacterium
GGTGTGCCTTCTTCAGGAGGAGCATGTATGTCCTTGACTGCCCGATCCCGCCGCCGACGCTGAGGGGAAGTTCGTTCGTGACGATCCCGTTGTGGTACGCCTGGTTCAGGAAATGCAACTGGTTGGACATCTCGAGCTGCAACTTGAGCGTTTCGGCATTGACCCGTATACCCATGGAGGTGAGCTCGTGCCGGCGGCGTGTCACGGGGTTCCAGACAAGTATGTCGCCGTTCAGCCCGTGCAACGTCTTCCCCTTCTTCGACGACGTCTCGGTCACCCAGTCGTCGTAGTCCGCCGCGCGGTTTTCGTGAGGATACCCGTCCTTCAGCGGCCACCCTATGCCGATGATGAACACGGCAGGGCATTTCTGAAGGATTTCGGTTTCTCGGGCCTTGCGGGGGAGGTCCGGATACATTTCGAGAATCTCCTCGGCATGAAGAAACTTGAGCTGGTCGGGGAGGTTCGGGTATTTCTTGTTCCTGAGCTTCGGGTACCTTTTCTGGACATGCCGCTCGGCACCCTTCAGGACTTTCCAGATCTTTCCTACCACCTCCTTGAGGAACTTGACGTTCCGCTGGTTCGGTTTGATCACCCGTTCCCAGTCCCACTGGTCGACGTAGCAGCTGTGGTCGTGGTCGAGGAAGTAATCCTTCCGGACCGCGCGCATATCAGTGCAGATCCCTTCCCCGGGCTTCATGGAGAACTGCTTCAACGCGATCCGTTTCCATTTCGTCGCCGCCTGCACCACCTGCGCGTCTATCGGATGCTTGTCGTAATCATTGGAAATATGAAACTGGATCGGCGTCCGTGATCCGTCCCTGTCGAGGAGGTCGTTCACACCGCTCTCGACGTCGACGATCAGGGGGACCTGCACCATCATCAGGTTAAGCTCTTTGCAGAGGTGGTCTTCGATATACTCCTTTGCTTCAAATATGGCCTTCTGTGTCTCCCGGGGTGTAAGGAGGGAATGGTAGTCCGCCGGAAGGATTTTTTCGAGTTCGTCATAGTTGCCGATGCCGGGTCCGGCAAGGTCAGCTCGTTTATCTGCCATAACAGGAATCCTCCAATGTAATGGATGATGAATTCTCTTCAGAGAAATGTAAGGTACGGCTGAAGGGTCAATGAACGATGTCCGGAAGAGGCGATCGGACCGGGGGAGAACAACTACGGCAGGTTAAGCAGAAAAAGGGGGATAATCAACGTCGGGAGGGAGAAGATCGTGTCGAAAAATCTGCAGATTCGGCGAACAATCCTCTCCCGTTCCGGCCCGTCAACACATCAATCACCCACGCGCACCTCCGCACTCAGGGGGAGGTCGCCGCTCGACCCTCCGATCCCGAGCCTGTACGTTCCCCGACGGACAACATACCGGTCGAGCGATTCGTCGTACACCCTGAGATCCCGGGCACGGAGCGTGAGCGATGCGGATTTCTGTTCCCCTTTTTTCAGATGCATCCTTGTCAAAGCCTTCAGACTTCTGATCGGAGAACCGGCGGCCGTGTCGGGCCCCGTGACATAGATCTGGACGACTTCATCACCCGCGCGTTCCCCCCGGTTTACGAGCGTGACCCGCACGTTGACCGAGTCGGTTGACCGAACCCGTGACTTTGAAACGGTCACCCCTTCGTACTCGAACCGTGTGTAGCTCAAACCGTATCCAAAGGGATAGAGGGGGTTCCCCCTGAAATAGCGGTACGTGCGCCCTTCCATGCTGTAGTTCTCAAACGGCGGAATGTCGTCGACCGACCTGTAAAATGTCACAGGGAGCCTTCCCGCCGGGTTGTAATCGCCGAAGAGGACGTCCGCGACAGCCTTCCCCCCTTCCTCGCCCGGATACCACGCCTCGAGTATGCCTCCGACATGCTCATTCTCCCAGGGAATGGCCAGGGCGCTCCCGTTTGTCAGGACCAGCACGATCGGCTTCCCGAGACCGACGAGGGATTCCAGGAGCTTCCTCTGCGGGGCGGGAAGCGTTATGTCTGTCCTGTCGCCCCCTGCGAACCCCTTCAGGTTCATCGACATCTCTTCCCCCTCAAGGAGGGGGGAAATCCCCATGACGGCGATGATCTGGTCGGACTCCCGGGCGAGAGCAACGGCTTCGACAATCGGATCCACACTCTTGAGCATCCACCCGAGTTTCAGAACTGCAGCGCCGCCGTCCTGGTAATACTCAAGTCTGATTTCGTGCGCTTTCCCCCCCTGGAACTCGATTTCTTTTGCGATCCTCCTGGATCCGCCGTCGTGCCAATCCTCGAAAAACAGTTTTCCGTCGACATACAGCCGGACTCCGTCATCGACTGTCACGCCGAAATAATACGTTCCGGAGACCAGAGGAGTTATCCGCCCCGTCCAGCGGGCTGAGAAACCGTCATGGGGGACTCCGGCGGCAGGAGGGTTCTCCCAGGTGAAATCGATCGTGCTGTCCACCCGCAGAAACGAGGGGGAGCCGGAGAGCTGCATGTTGCCGAAATACTCTCCCTTGAGTCCGCCGCGGCGTGAGGCTCCCTCTCCCGTCGAGAGACATTCCACCGGGACGGGAGACAGCTCGGGCGACATTCCTTCTGCCATCTCGCATCCCCGGGCATACCTGACGTTCGTCCCCTTCCCCACCTTCTCCCGGATCCCCTGGAGCAAAGTCACCGGATGTGAGGGGGTCCCGTTGTAGTTCCCGAGGAGGACATCCAGATCGTTGGCCGCGGGCCCGATGACCGCGATCGACCTGAGGTCCTTTTTGAGCGGGAGGGCGTTCCCTGCATTCCTCAGGAGCACAATGCTCTCCCGTGCAACCGTAAGCGCGAGCGCCCTGTGCAGAGGCGTATCGTTCTCCGAGATCGGGATCCGCGCGTACGGGACAGACTCCGCCGGGTCGAACATCCCGAGCCTGATCCTCGCCGTCATAAGGCGACGTACTGCGGTATCGATCTCTTTCTCTGAAATCAGACCGCGTGTCACCGCTTCTTCCAACGAGGTGTATTCGCTTCCGCACGTCAGGTCGCATCCCGCCTTCACGGCAAGCGCGGAAGCCGAGGCCGCGTCCTTCGCGAACCCGTGCCCGGCAAATATGTCGGTGATCGCGCCGCAGTCGGAGACCACGTATCCCGGGAATTTCCATCTCTTCCTCAGATTCTTCACGAGGAGGAGCGTGCTGGCGGTGCACGGTTCTCCGTCGTATCTGTTATATGCACCCATGACCGAATACGCCCCCCCTTCGGTGATGCACGCTTCGAATGCGGGGAGATAGGTCTCGTAGAGATCGCGACCGGTCGAACGGGCGTCGAACCTGTGCCGCAGTTGTTCCGGTCCGCTATGGACGGCGAAATGCTTCGGGGTCGCAATGACCTTGAAGTACTTCGGGTCGTCCCCCTGAAGCCCCCGGACGAATGCGACGCCAATGCGGGAAGTCAGGAACGGATCTTCGCCGAACGTTTCCTGCCCTCTTCCCCAGCGGGGGTCCCTGAATATGTTTATGTTCGGAGACCAGAATGTCAGCCCCTGGAAAATCCCGCTCCGTCCCCGGCGAACGGCTTCGTTATGCTTCGCGCGAGCTTCAGTTGAAACGACCTCCGCTTCCGAATGTATGAGCTGCGGGTCCCATGTCGCCGCCATCCCGATCGCCTGGGGGAACACGGTGGCGATACCGTTGTTCGCCACGCCGTGGAGCGCCTCGCTCCACCAATTGTACTCCGGAACGCCGAGCCGAGGGATTGCGGGGGCCTGGTTCTGCATCTGTCTGATCTTCTCTCCGAGCGTCATGCGCGAAACGAGGTCATCCACGCGCAATGACTGTTTGAGTTCCGTATTGTTGAACGGGAAGCCGGCGGCCTCCCCGTTCGCCGCCGGGGGAGTCAGGGTTTTTACTTTGCTCACGTACCTGGTGAGGGCCATGAATTCCGTCGTGTCCCCTCCGTAGACCCGGCAATTGGTGTACGGGACGCCGAGCCTGTCGAGAAACACTTTAACGAAATAGTTGGCGGTGACCGAATATTTTCGGGTGGGCCGGAGAGGCTTTCCTCCCACGGTCGCGGAGACGAACCTTTCCCCGGCGCCGCGCGAGGGGTCGTACGTGTACCTGAGACCGGAACTCTGGAGGAAGTACTCATCATTGCTTTCAATGTCGGAAAGCCCCATTTCAATCCCCTGGACGAGCCCCTTGCCGGTAATGTCGAACCGGACGAGCGGATAGCCGAGCCCGTCCCCCGTGTTGAACCCGTATCCGATCACGCGGAAGCAGTCGGCTGCGACAACGGGACCCGGATACAGGGGTTCTGCAGTCGAACCTCCCGGCTCGATCGCTATTTCGGTCCCTGTCAGGTCGCGGAATGCGTCCGTGACAAGCGTCCCCACCGGAGTTTCGCCGTGCGTCTTCTGC
Source organism: Bacteroidota bacterium (assembly GCA_036386275.1). Lineage (GTDB taxonomy): Bacteria > Bacteroidota > Ignavibacteria > UBA10030 > UBA6906 > Fen-1273. Next base: position 4,370 of record DASVIU010000488.1, read on the forward strand.
ATGAGTGATTCCGCAACTTCGGAGAAGAATCCTCCGGATGTGGCGATCTGCTTCGAGAACACCGGGCCGTATTTCGATTCGACCCCGCGGATGAGGGAGGCGACTCTCCTGTCGACTTCCCTGTCCTTCGGCACAGAGCTGTCGACCGGAATCAGCCTCGAGGCAATCAGCCTGACGTGTCCCCCCCTGATCAGGAGCTGCACGACTCCGACATTGTGGTAGTCGGCCCCTGCCTGGAATATCCATGTTGTGTCGGGCCCGGAGGGGACCGCCGCCGGAGTCCCGAGTTCGTAGTGATCGTGTCCACCGATAATGACGTTGATCCCGGAGACTGCCGATGCGAGCCGGCGGTCGAGCGA
>DASVIU010000489.1:0-3098 GCA_036386275.1 Bacteroidota bacterium
CACCGGGTCCTCCGCGCCGGGGGGAAGCTCGTTGTCCTGGAATTCTCGCAGCCGCGCCTCTTCCCGTTACGGCAGATCTACCTGTTTTATTTTCTGAACGTGATCCCTTTCATCGGCCGCCTCCTTTCCGGAAACGGCGAGGCGTACGCATACCTCCCCGCAAGCGTCATGGCGTTCCCGGAGGGGGAGGAGTTCCTGGCGATACTGGGGGCCGCAGGATTCACCCGGGCGTACGCCGAGCGGCTGACGTTCGGGATCGCATCGATCTACACTGCCGAGAACTCAAGATGATCCACCATGCACTGTGCGCAGAAGGGACCGAGGTCACGACCGACCCGTCCCGGCTGAATATCGACGTTATTCACGGGTTCCTCAGCCAGAGCTACTGGGCGGAGTGTATTCCCCGGGAGATCGTGGAACGTTCGATCCGCGGCTCCCTCTGTTTCGGCGCGTACCGGGGAGACGCGCAGATCGGTTTCGCCCGGGTCATCAGCGACCGGGCGACGTACGCGTACATCGCCGACGTTTTCGTCCTCGAACCGTTCCGCAGCGACGGAGTGGGGAAGCTTATCATGCAGTGCATCATGTCGCACCCGGACCTGCAGGGGCTGCGCCGCTGGAGCCTCCTGACTCGCGACGCGCACGGGCTGTACGCGCGCTTCGGCTTCGAGAGCCCCCGGCACCCCGGGCGCTTCATGGAAATCAGCAACCCCGACATTTACAGGAAGCTGAACAAATGACAGACCGCACTATCAGAGTGGGACACAGTCCGGATCCGGACGATGCCTTCATGTTTTACGGGCTCGCCAGCGGCAAAGTGAAGCTCCCCGGCATCCTGATCGAACACCTTCTCGAAGACATACAGTCGCTCAACGAGAGGGCAATCCGGGCCGAGCTGGAGGTGACCGCCATTTCCGCGCATGCATTCAGCGCCGTCGCCGACAGGTACTGGATCATGAGGACGGGCGCCAGCATGGGGGAAGGGTACGGACCCGTACTGATCTCACGCCGATACAGGTCGCTCGGCGAACTGCGCGGGAAGACCGTCGGCACCCCCGGTCCGCTCACGACCGCCACGCTTCTGTTCAAAACATTCACGGAAGGTATCCGGAATGTCGACATGCCGTTTGACCTGATCATGGGGGCCGTCGACAGGGGAGAAATCGATGCGGGGCTCCTGATCCATGAGGGGCAGATCACCTACGCTTCGCTCGGGTACCACAAGGTGATCGACTTCGGCGAGTTCTGGCAGGCGGAGACGCACGGTCTCCCCCTTCCCCTCGGGCTGGATGTCGTGAGGAAAGACCTCGGTGAAGAGCTGGCCGGGAAACTCTCGGCGGGACTGCGCGAGAGCATCGCCTACGGGTACGCGCACCAGGACGAATCGATCCCCTATGCCCTGCAGTGGGGGCGCGGAATCGACACGGCGCTGGGGGAGAAATTCGTGAAGATGTACGTCAGCGAGCTGACGATCGACATGGGTGAGAAGGGGAAACAGGCGCTGGAGTACCTTTTCCGCGCCGCGCACGGGCGCGGGCTCATCGCGCAGGTCCCCGCTCTCGTGCTCTACTGACCCAGAGCCTTACGCCGCCACGGACGGGACTTCGTACGTGCGCAGGATATCATAGACCGTGTTGCGCTGTGCCGCAGCAAACCCCGCATCGTGTATCATCTGTATGCACTCTTCCGTACTCGTCCTGTTCACAAAGCGTGCCGCGGCGTGGACGTTCTCTTCCTGCAGTGTCCCTCCGAAATCGTCCGCGCCGAAATGCAGGGCGATCTGTCCGGTTTTCTTCCCTTCCGAAAACCAGGAAGCCTGGATGTGAGGGAAATTATCGAGGTAGATGCGGGCAATCGCGATCATCTTCAGGTAGCGCACCGGGGTTGCATAGTGCGGGATGATTTTTTCCAGAGGGGTGTTTCCCGGCTTGAAGCTCCAGGGGATGAACGCGGTGAATCCGTGGTATTCGTCTTGCAGATCCCGGACACGGTCGAGGTGCGTGATGATCTCACTGTCGGTCTCGAGATGCCCGTACATCATCGTGGCGGTCGTCCTGTACCCTATCCTGTGCGCCTCTCTCATCACTCCCAACCAGTCGGCGCTGGAGCCCTTCAGGTGGCTGATCTTCTTCTTCACCCTGTCGGAGAGGATCTCCGCACCCCCTCCCGGAATTGTCCGGAGCCCGGCATCCCAGAGACGCCGGAGCACGTCCGGGACGGAGAGACCTGCGACGTGCGCCATCCCGAGTATTTCCGAGGTTGAGAAGAAATGGGGGGTGACACCGGGGACCTCCCGGACAGTCCGTTCGACGAGCTCAATGTAATAGGCGAACGGGAGGGCGGGGTTGACACCCCCCTGCAGGAGAATCGTCGTGACCCCGTTTGCCGCGGATTCCTTGAACTTCCCTATCATGGTATCGACGGAATGGGTGTACGCCCCTTCCTCCCCCGGATGTCTGTAGAACGCGCAGAAGATGCAGTCGACGTTGCAGACGTTCGTGTAGTTCGGGTTGGTGTCCACGTGGAACGTCACGCGCGGTTCCGGGTTCTTCCTGAAACGGATCTCATTGGCCGTGCCGGCAAGCTCGAGAAGCTCCGCATGGGCCAGGAGATTCAGTCCTTCCTCCGTGGAGAGCCTCTCCCCCGCGCACGCCTTCGTGCAGATATCGGAGAGTGTCATCGTGCCTCCGTATCGCGTGACGGGGCATGCGAGCCGGATGCGACTGCCGGGACGAGTCGCCGGAACACCGCAATAGCCTCCCGCTCCCGTTCGCCGAGCGAGTAATTGAATCCCGACAGGTATTCCTGGGTTTCCGCATCGGTGAGCCCGATCCTCCGTCCGTGCGGACCCGCCACGCTCACAAAGTCTCCCCCCACCGATTCCAGCGATTGTTCTAACAGGCCGCTCAGCTCTTTTTTGACCCCGGGTGGGAGTGACCGGCGCAGGGCCCAGACCGCGAAGACGAAGGGGAGCTTCTGCCATTCGTACCACTCGCGGGCAAGATCGTACACAAGCTCGAACCCGTCGAGACCGTACTTGTTCCTGCGCAGCGCCTCGTCCCCGATCAGGAGCACCGCATCAAAACCGTCATAGGAGT
>DASVIU010000490.1:0-2663 GCA_036386275.1 Bacteroidota bacterium
GTGCGGAGGGATTGCTAACAAAACTGCTAACAGACTGCTAACAGCTGGCCGTCTGGAAGCCGAGAGCCCCGGCAGAAAAGCTCCAAATTAGCTTAGATTCCCGGACGCTTAGCTCAGTTGGTTCAGAGCGTACGCCTCACACGCGTAAGGTCGCTGGTTCGACCCCAGCAGCGTCCACACGAACAGCATCTGGCATCCTGACACCCTTTAAACCGGCCCTGAGAGGCCGAAAGGGAGACAACGGTGATACGAGTCGAATTCTGGTCTAAACCTCCATCCCTGATCCAGGGGGTGGAGGTTTTTTTATGTCCGCCCCCCCCGCATTGTTCCACTTCCAGCCGGGAAACAACCCCATGAGAAAGCTCAAAGCGCAGATTATCGACGAGGCCGGGTTCGAGCGTACAATTACCCGGTTGGCACATGAGATTCTCGAGAAAAACAAAGGTGCCGAGAGCATTGTCATCGTCGGCATCCGGACCCGGGGGGAGTTCATCGCCAGGCGCATCGCCAGAAAGATCGAGGAGGTGGAAGGAGTCACGCTCAAAATCGGTTCACTTGACATCACCCTGTACCGGGACGACCTGCTGGGGAAACTGGAACAGCCGCAGCTCAAGGGGACCGACATTCTCTTCGACCTCAATGGCAAGAACGTCATACTGATCGACGACGTGCTCTACACCGGGAGGACGATACGGGCGGCTCTGGATGAGCTCATTGACCTTGGCCGTCCCACGACCATCCAGCTTGCGGTGCTTGTGGACAGGGGACACAGGCAGCTCCCCATCCGGGCGGATTACGTGGGGAAGAACGTTCCCACAAGCTCGAGTGAATCGATACGAGTTCATGTCAGAGAGGTGGACGGGGAGGATGCCGTACTGCTCATGCACCCCGAGTTGCCCGAATAGCGTATAGTTGAACCCGAAAGGAATCTCTTCAATGCCACTGAACAGCAAACATCTGCTTGGACTTGACGGCATGAGCCGCGAAGACATAAAGCTGATACTGGACACCGCGGTGTCGTTCCGCGAGGTCCTCGAGCGGCCGATAAAGAAAGTGCCGCCGCTGACGGGGAAGACGGTGGCGAACATGTTCTTCGAGAACTCCACACGGACACGGCTTTCGTTCGAGCTCGCGGAACGCCGCCTTTCCGCCGATGTGCTTGGATTTCAGGCGACGGGGAGCAGCGTGAGCAAGGGAGAAACGCTCAAAGATACTGCGCGCAATATCGAGGCGATGAAGGTGGATATGGTCGTGATGCGCCATTCCGCCGCGGGGGCTCCGCACTACCTCGTCAAAGTGATCGACGCCAACGTGATCAATGCGGGGGATGGCGGGCACGAACATCCCACGCAGGCTCTCCTCGACATGTATACGATCCGGGAGAAGCTCGGGCGCCTGGAGGGTCTCCATGTCTGCATCGTGGGCGATATCGCCCACAGCCGTGTTGCCCGGTCCAACATCTACGGGCTCAGGACGATGGGAGCCAGGGTCTCGGTTTGCGGTCCGGCGACGATGATCCCCCGCGACATTGAAAAACTCGGCGTTGACGTCTACCATCATATCGACGATGTGCTTCCGACGGTTGACGCGCTCAATGTCCTCAGGATCCAGATGGAACGTGACGCCGGCCGGCTCTTTCCCACGCTCCGGGAGTACCACAATTTCTACGGCGTGACGCGCCAGCGTCTTGAGAAGGCCGGGCGTGCCATCACGATACTGCATCCCGGGCCGATCAACCGGGATGTCGAAATCTCCGCTGATGTTGCCGACAGCGAACACTCGGTCATTTTGCAGCAGGTCCTGAACGGCGTGGCAGTCCGCATGGCGGTTCTGTATCTCCTTTCTTCACGTAACTGATATCGCGAAGGAACCTCACAACAATGCAATACCTCCTCAAGAACGGCAGGTTGATCGATCCCGTCACCCGGCGGGACGAGGAAATTGATATACACATCGTCGACGGGAAAATCGTCCGGATGGCAAAAGGCCTCAGCGTCCCCTCGGCGCAGGTCATAGAACTCACGGGGAAGGTCGTGGCCCCCGGGTTTATCGACATGCATGTGCATCTTCGCGAACCCGGGTTCGAGTATAAGGAAACGATCCTCACGGGGTGCACTGCTGCTGCTGCGGGGGGATTCACCGCCGTCTGCTGCATGCCGAACACGAATCCGCCTATCGATGATGAATCGGTTGTCCGGCTCATCAAGGAAAAGGCGCGCATCGCTATGAACGGGCTTGTGGATGTCTATCCCGTCGCGGCCGTGACAAAGGACAGGAAGGGGGAACATCTTGCTCCCCTGGCCGAGCTCGCCGCGGCAGGGGCCGTTGCCTTCAGCGACGACGGCGATCCCGTCCATGACGCAGATATCATGAGGCGGGCCCTGGAATACGCGTCAATGTACAACCGTCCGGTCATACAGCATGCGCAGGATATGCCGATGACAAAAGGGGGTGCAATGAACGAAGGGTTTACGGCGACACGCCTGGGAATTCCGGGCATGCCCCCGGTAGCGGAGGATGCGGTGCTCGCGAGGGATATCCAGATTGCAAAGTATACCGGGGCCCGGTACCATCTGGCGCATATGAGCACTGCAGGCGCAACGGCGATGGTGCGTTCGGCCAAAGCAGAAGGGTTGAACGTGACCTGCGAGGTGACTCCCCAT
>DASVIU010000491.1:0-2605 GCA_036386275.1 Bacteroidota bacterium
GGAAACAGTCTCCCTGGCTGTCTCGGCGCGCAATCTTGCCCTCGCAGAGAAGATGGGGCTTGACATCCTGGCTCCGTGCAGCTCCTGCTACACCGTTCTCTCAAAAACAAACCGGATTCTGCATGAGATGCCCTCCGTGCACAAGGATGTCAACGAAGCGCTGGCGGAGGGCGGGCTCACGTACAACGGGCGAACCCGGATCCGTCACCCGCTTGACATCCTGATGAACGAGATCGGCATGGAGGCGATCTGCAGGAAGCTGCAGCGAAGCCTCAACGGTCTGAAAATTGCGCCGTACTACGGATGCCAGATCGTCCGCCCCGACAAGGGTTTTGATGACCGGGAAAATCCGATGCTTCTCGACATCATGTTCAATAAATGCGGCGCGGACGTCGTCCCGTTCCCTATGAAAGTCAGGTGCTGCGGGGGAATGCTGATGACCACATTCGAGAGCACGGCACTGAAACTCAACAGGGACCTGCTCGAGTGTGCGTCCGGACTCGGGGCGGACGCCATCGTCACGACGTGCCCCCTGTGCCATTTCAACCTGGAAGCGTATCAGGACAGGATCAACGGAGCGTATGGCACGAAGTTCACAATCCCGATCCTCTATTTCACTCAACTCCTCGGGATCGCACTCGGCCTTTCCCCCCGCTCCATCGGATTGGATTCCTCGTTCATCGCACTCGGCGGAAAGATCACTTCGCTCGCGGAGGCTGCATATGCCTGAGAACCCCAAACCCCCGAATGGCAACGGCCAGGTGAAAATCGGCGTGTACATCTGCCATTGCGGTGTGAATATTTCGGCCACCGTCAACGTTCCCGAGGTGCGCGACTTCATCGCGGGGCAGCCAAATGTCGCCATCGCACGCGACTACAAGTTCATGTGCTCAGACCCCGGACAGGACCTGATCAAGCAGGACATAAAGAATCTCGGCGTCAACCGGGTCGTCGTGGCCGCGTGTTCACCTCTGATGCACGAGTTGACGTTCAGGATGGCGCTGGAATCGGCAGGCCTCAACCGCTACCTCCTCCAGATCGCCAACATCCGAGAGCATTGTGCCTGGGTGCACGACGACCGCGAGCAGGCGACAAAGAAAGCGAGTGCTCTCGTCAATGCCGCGGTTCGCCGGGTCGCCCTTCACAAGCCGCTGGAGATAACCCGGAAGCCGGTGAACAAAGCGACGCTGATCGTCGGGGCGGGGATCGCCGGGATCCAGGCGGCGCTCGAGATCGCGAACGCGGGATACCACGTCTATCTCGTCGAACGGGAACCGACGATCGGAGGACGAATGGGTCAGTTCGACAAGACGTTTCCGACCCTCGATTGCGCAGCGTGCATACTGACTCCGAAGATGGTCTCCGTGGGGCACCGAAAAGACATCACGCTTCTTACGTATTCAGAAGTCGAGAGCGTGTCCGGTTATATCGGCAACTTTAAGATCCGGATCCGGAAGAAGGCCCGGTATGTCGATACCGACAAATGCACCGGGTGCGGTCAGTGCTGGAGCAATTGCCCTGCAACCCGGATTCCCTCGGGGCGGTCGATCGTCATCGGCGACCGGATGGTGAACGAACTCTCGACGAGGCCCGAGAACCAGGGACAGACGCCATGATGCTCTCGGACGTCCAGCGCATGTTGCGCTGTGAGGTTTTCTCAGGGAATGACTTCGTGGACAGGCCCGTGACGTACGGGTGCGCCTCCGATCTCATGAGCGACGTGCTCGCGTTTTCCAGGGCGGGTGCGCTCCTGCTGACAGGCCTCGTGAACGCGCAGACGGTTCAGACCGCTTTCATCGCGGAACTCAACGCGGTCATTTTCGTGCGGGGCAAACGGCCGGACGAGCACGTCCTGCGGTGCGCGCGGGAAAAGGGGATCCCCCTGCTCGGGACACCGTATTCCATGTACGAGGCGTGCGGTATGCTCTACCGGTCGGGGATCCCGTCAACAATGCAACCCGCAGCAGTGTCGGGCCGCCGGGAGAGTACGTGAGGAACCACGAATCGTGGACAGACCGCTTTCATATTCATATGTCATTGAAGGAAAGAATTTCCTCGTGGCAGGGAACGTTTCCACAGAAATCAAGAACATGCTCAAGGACCTCGGTGTCGACGCGGCGATCGTCCGCAGGGTCGCCATCGCCGTGTACGAAGCCGAGATGAATGTCGTCATGTATGCCGAGCGCGCAACACTGACATTTGATCTGACCCCTCAGTCGATTCGCATCGTCATCGACGACCGGGGCCCGGGCATTCCGGATATCGGCCTCGCCATGCAGGAGGGGTATTCCACCGCGACGCGGGAGATGCGCGAGCTGGGATTCGGGGCGGGCATGGGGCTGCCCAACATCAGACGGAATTCTGACAGTTTCACTGTCCACTCCACCGTGGGGAAGGGAACCACGCTGGAGATCACGATCGCCATCAACTAATCGTATGCAAGAGGCATTCCGCTCCATCCGGATCGAGCAGGAGAGATGTGCGGGCCGCATGAAGTGCCTGCGCGTCTGTCCGACGCATGCCCTCAGAGTTCGTGCCGGGAAAGCGACATTGCTTTCCGACCGCTGCATCGATTGCGGAGAGTGCGTCCGCGTGTGCCCGAATC
>DASVIU010000492.1:0-3083 GCA_036386275.1 Bacteroidota bacterium
GCCGGGAATGTCACGTCAATGTCCCCGTTGAGCGAACTGAACGACATCGCCTTGTCGGCATTCACTCTGGTGAATTCGACCCGCACCTCGCCGTTCACCGTCTGCGCCACCGCAGAACCGGCGATCTGCTTCAGCGTAATGGAGCCGTTCGTGTTATTGACTTCGAGATCACCGTTTACGTTTTCAACCCGGATGTCCCCGCCGTTCACTGTGCTGAGCTTCATTGAGCAGGCCGCCGGGACTTGAATGACAAGATCGATCTGGTGCGAGATTCCCCGGAGCCCCGTGCTGATGGTCACCGTATTGTCTTCCTCCTCTGCCGTCAATCCCATGCTCGTATTGGGAATCAGTTTCATCTTGCCTGCCGGCTTCGCCTGCGGCTGATCTTGATCATCCTCCGGCGCCATTGTCGCCTCGACGATCACTTCTTTGCCGGCGTATCCCTTCACCACTATGCCACCGGAGATGATGCCCACTTCCAGGAACACCGGTCGATTGGGATCGGTGAGGGGCACCGGAATCCTTTCGGTTGCCGGCTGGCCGAATGCGGTACTGGAGAGGATAAGGGCGAAGCCGATCAGGCGCCACCGAATTGTGAGATTTGTCATGGTCTTGTCCCGGATTTAATTGTGTGTTCTGAGAATGCGGATATCGCCGTTTAACGTTTCGAACAACATCTCGGGTCCGCCGTTGCCGGCGCGCACCGAGAAGAACTCGTTGCCCCGGTAGACTGTCCGTCGTCCGATCCTCTCCGGCGCGGAAGCCTGGCGCGGGAGTCCCGTGACATCGAAATCGCTGTACACCTCCCCGTTGAACGTTTTGAGTTTGAGGTCGGCGGAGAGTTCGCCGGGGACCTCGACTTCTATTGATCCGTTTACAGTCTTGAACCCGCACCGGGAATCAGGGTTCTTCCTGAAGCGCACGCCGACTTTCCCGTTGACAGTCGAGACAAGCCCACCTCCGGTAATCCCGGACATGTCGATCCCGCCGTTGACGTTGCTCACCTCGAACGCCCCGTTCATATTCGAGACCGTGATTGTCCCCTTGTTGACCGTCTTCAGGAAGAAATCGGTTTTCGACGGGACCGTGAGCTCGAAATCGAAATCGGCGTCAAAGCCGTCGTCTTCCCTCCGGTGGTACGAGACAGAACCATCCCCGGTGCGCCAGGGAGTATTGACGTACAGGATGATTTTTCCCGGCTCTTCTCTGATGTCGAGTCTGATTTTTTCTTTCGATTCCCGCAACCTGTCTTCAGAAGTGCCGTGCGACGTCCGGTGCGCCACGAGCTGAACGTCGCTCCCGTCGTACCCGACGACATCGATCGATCCGCTGATATTGTCGACGACAATTTGATGCGGGGTTCCGCCGCCGGAGAACTGCAGCGTTTTCTTGATGTCTTCCTTCTCTGACCTGTCCGATCTCCCGGCCCCGCCCCCCAGGGCGAGCGTTGCCGTCAAAACCGCAACGAGTGTCTTCATAACTCGCTCTCCTGTAATCAGAGTATCTGTTGGATTCCCTGCGTGATCCGTTTCCGCACGTCCGGGTGGAGATCGGGCTTTGTTAAGGCCTGCTGGAGCACGTCCCGAGACTCCCGGTCGTTGATTTGCACAAGAAGTTCAACAAGCGCGACCTGCATCAGCGGGGATGTCTGATCGGGGAGGGCGTGGATGATTTCACGACGCACAGCGGGACTGTTGAGATCCCGCGACAGGGCATCCAGTGCAGCGAGGCGGACATTCACGTTCCGATCGTGCTTCATCGTGTACACCAGTGCGGCACTTATGGCGGGATCGCGTCCTTCGACCTTGGAGCTCCAGCTTACCCCCTTGAGTCGCTCGCTCGCGGATTCCTGATGCAGGAGCGACACCGTCAGGAGATTGCTTAACCCGTGCACTTCCTCGCGGAGCTGCGCCAGTTCCTGTGTGTTCCTGCTGCTTCCGTTGAGACTGTACCCGCAGACGATCCCGATGACCAGCGTGCAGAGGGCGAGTCCCACCTGAAATGCCGGGCGGCCGAATCGGAAACGGTCCAGAAAATTCCCCCTCCGCGTGGACTCCTGCGTATTTCCGGAATGCCGCAATCCTTGTTCATATGCTTTCAGCATCTCCTGAAAGCCCTTGTTCAGCGAGGCGCCCGGGAGTTCCTCTGGGGAGCGGCCGAGTTCGTCCCACAGCGTTGTCAGGGCGTCAAATTCCCGTCTGCATTCGCCGCAGGATGCAATATGATCTTTCACCAGGCGTGATGACGCTGCATCCAGATTGCCGTTCACCAGGGCGAGCAGGTCTTCCACAACATGCGGCTCAGTCATGTGCTTTCTCCCCTGAGAGCTGAAAGAAGATTGTCCTCAAATCGTTCATGGCCCTGTGTACGCGTACCTTCACCGCTTCGGCCGAACATCCAAGTAACTCTGCGATGGCGTCGTAGCGCAAATCCTGATACCGGCTCAGGATGAGGAGTTCCTTTTTCTCGATCGGCAGTTTTGCCATGGCCTGCTCGAGCAGCTCCCGGTCCTGTTTTTGTTCCATCTGTTCCTGGGCATGCGGCTCTTCCGTCGCTTGCTCCTCCGGTTCTTCCCCCGTCGCAGGCTGATGTTTCCATTTCTTATAGTGATCCATGTGCACGTTGCGCGCGAGATGATACATCCAGGTCAAAAACTCTCCATCGCCCCGGAATGTGTGCCGGTATTTCAACATCCGGAAAAACACCTCCTGCACCATATCTTCGCTGACATGCCGGTCGCTCGTCAGCCGGAGGTAGTAATTGAACAGCTTCAGATGATGTCTGTTGAACAAATGGGCAAGCTGGCGTATGTCGCCGTCCCGGACTTGATCCATCAATTCGATGTCGGTCGGTGAGCTCACTCGAGCCGTACCTGAGAATGGTCCATTCACTAATGTAAACTGCGGTTTGGGGAAAAGGTTACACGGAGGGGACCGGACGGGAATGCGGATATTTGAGCGGATTTCAGGTTTTTGGGGCGCCGGCATTCTCCAGCCGAGGCGAGGTGCATCTCTCAAATCGCATCGACAAATGCAAACTTCATGCAGCCATTAGGCTACAGACTATCTATTCAACCCAATTAC
>DASVIU010000493.1:0-9491 GCA_036386275.1 Bacteroidota bacterium
AGAAAAGATCATCGAGGAGCACATCGTCCAGGGGAAGAATGTCGCGGAAAACCTCGTCGATACGACCGACCCGTTCTTTTCATCGCAGGTGAAGATCGTCCTTGAGAATTGCGGGACAACGGATTCGGAAAAAATCGACGACTACATCGCCGCCGGGGGGTATGACGCGCTGGCAAAGGCCGTCACGGAAATGCAGCCGGCGGAAGTGGTGGAAGAAATACGAAAGAGGGGGCTCCGGGGACGCGGAGGGGCGGGGTATCCCACCGGCCTGAAATGGGGGATCGTCCGGAAAGCGCCGGGGGAACAAAAGTACGTTGTGTGCAACGCCGACGAGGGGGATCCCGGTGCGTTCATGGACAGGAGCGTCCTGGAAGGTGATCCGCACCGCGTACTGGAAGGGATGGCAATCGGCGGGTACGCCGCCGGGGCCTCCCAGGGCTTCATCTATGTGCGTGCAGAATACCCTCTGGCCATCGAAAGGCTGCGGCTGGCCATCAAGCACGCGGAGAGGACAGGGCTCCTCGGGAACAGGATTTTTGATTCACAGTTCAATTTCCGCATCGACATCAGAATCGGCGCGGGCGCATTCGTGTGCGGCGAAGAAACCGCATTGATACGGTCCATCGAAGGGAAACGGGGAAGGCCCCGCCCCCGCCCTCCGTATCCTTCGGAAAAGGGGCTCTGGGGAGCTCCGACGCTTATCAACAATGTCGAGACGTTCGCAAACATCGCTCCGATCATCCGGAAAGGGAGCGCATGGTTTGCGGCGATCGGGACGCCCAAAAGCGCGGGGACGAAAGTGTTCGCACTCGCCGGAAAGATTCGCAACACGGGCCTGATCGAAGTGCCGATGGGGATCCCGCTGCGGAAGATCATATTCGACATCGGGGGGGGGACGCCGGAGGGAACGACGTTCAAGGCGGCGCAGACAGGCGGGCCGTCCGGAGGATGCATCCCGGCGGAGTCGCTCGACCTCCCCGTCGACTACGAATCGCTCGCGACCGTCGGATCCATCATGGGAAGCGGCGGGCTGATCGTCATGGATTCGACGTCGAACATGGTCGATGTGGCAAAATATTTCATGGATTTCTGCAAGGACGAATCGTGCGGCAAATGCGTCCCCTGCCGCGTCGGCACCGTGCACATTCACGGACTGCTCGAGAAGATTTCCGAAGGACGCGGAACGACGGACGACCTGGCGCTCCTGGAAGAGTTATGCCAGATGGTGAAGGACACGAGCCTGTGCGGGCTGGGACAATCCGCCCCCAACCCCGTGCTCTCGACGCTCCGGTTCTTCCGGCATGAATACACGGAGCTCCTCCACGCACCGGAAGGGTACGTACCCTCGGGCGCAGCCAACGAAAAGTCAACAACGCAGTAACAGGAAACGCTCATGGCCATACTTACGCTCACAATCAACGGCGAACACGTCAGCGGCAAAGACGACGAAAGCCTCCTCGCCATCGCACAGCAGCACGGCATCACGATACCGACGTTGTGTCACCTTGACGGGCTCTCCGACGTGGGAGCCTGCCGTCTCTGCCTCGTCGAAATCGAGGGATCCCCCAAACTCTTCCCCGCATGCACGACCAAACCGCGGGAGGGGATGGTGGTCTCCACCGACACCGAACGGCTCCGGAAATACCGCCGCATGATAATCGAATTCCTCGCCTCGGAAGGGAATCACCAGTGTGCCGTCTGTGTCGTCAACAACCACTGCGAGCTCCAGAACATGGCCTATGAGACGGCGTTGACGCACGTCAGCGTCCCGTACCTCTACCCGAAGAAGGAACTCGACGCGTCGCACGAAAATTTTATCATCGACAGGAACCGGTGCATACTCTGTACGCGCTGCGTCAGGGTCTGTCACGAGGTCGAGGGAGCACACACATGGGACATCGCCGGACGGGGAATTGACTGCGAGATCATCTCCGACCTGCATCAACCGTGGGGGACGTCGGCAAGCTGCACCTCATGCGGCAAATGCGTTCTTGTCTGCCCCACAGGCGCACTCATCGAAAAGGGAGAGGCCGTCTCCGAGATGGAGAAGAAGACCGACTTCCTGCGCTACATCGTCAACGCCCGGCAGAAACGCGAGTGGGTCAATGTCGATTCGGACGAAGAGTAATTCACAAAAAAGAGAACAATGAAACCGAGAGTAGCTACAGCATGGCTGGGCGGCTGTTCAGGTTGCCACATGTCGTTCCTCGACATGGATGAGCGACTGATCGAGCTTGCGGACAAGATGGATCTCGTCTTTTCGCCGATCATCGACATCAAGGAATTCCCCGACAATGTCGACGTGACGCTGGTGGAGGGGGCGATCGCGAACACCGAACACGAGGAGCTGGCACATATCATCCGGCGGCAATCCCGGATTGTCGTCGCGTTCGGCGACTGCGCGGTGACAGGCAACGTGACCGCCATGAGGAACAGCCTGACGCGTGATGAGGTCCTGGAGCGTTCCTATGTTCAGCTCGCCGACGTCACCCCGCAGATCCCCCGCGATTACCCGACGATCGCGGAGCTGATGAAGCAGGCCCGGCCGCTGCACGAGATTATCAAGGTGGATGCGTTCATTCACGGATGTCCGCCGACCGCGGATCAGATCTGGTTTGCCGTGAGCCAGCTGCTGGAGGGGAAGATTCCGGCGCTGTCAAACGTGTATCTGAGGTTCGGGTAGGCGAAGGACGGAATGTCTTTCGCCGGGGATGACAACACTGAGGATAGAATGTCAAAGACGATAACGATATCTCCCGTTTCACGCATAGAGGGACACGCGAAGATCACGATTCACATGGATGAGCAGGGGAATGTGGCCGACGCCCGGTTTCACGTGAACGAGTTCCGGGGGTTCGAGAAGTTCTGCGAGGGGCGGCTCATGTGGGAGATGGGGGGAATCACGTCCCGGATCTGCGGTATATGTCCGACAAGCCATCTCATCACATCCGCGAAAGCGGGGGACGACATTCTTGCAGTCACGATCCCGGAAACGGCGGAGAAGCTCCGCCGTCTTATCACCCTGGCGCAGTGGATTCAGTCGCATGCCCTCAGCTTCTTCCACCTTTCCTCGCCCGATTTCCTTCTCGGGTTCGACTCGGACCCCGCGACGCGCAACATATTCGGGCTGATCACGAAAGACAAGGAATTCGCCCGCCGCGGGATCCGGCTCCGGAAATTCGGGCAGGAGATCATCGAAGTGCTCGGCAGCAGACGCATACACACTCCCTGGGCTGTCGCCGGGGGAGTCCGGGAGCCTTTCGACGCCGCGAAAAGGGACCATCTCCTCGCCCTGATCCCGGAGGCGAAGGAAACCGCACTGCTGGCGCTGAAGACGCTCACATCGATCCACCAGGAGTTCGCGGCAGATATCCCCAACTTCGGCAGCTTCCGCTCGATGTTCGTCGGACTCGTGGCGCCGGACGGCGCGCTCGAATACTACGACGGGACGATCCGCGTGATGGACGCCAGCGGGAACGTCATCGCAGACAAGATCGACATACACACGTATGATGACTACATCGGGGAAGCTTCCGAGAACTGGTCCTACCTGAAATTCCCCTACTATAAACCGCTCGGGTATCAGAAAGGGATGTTCCGCGTGGGCCCGCTCGCCCGTGTGAACATCTGCGACTACATCGACACCCCTCTCGCAGAGGCGGAGCGGAAGGTGTTCAAGGCGATCGCCGGGAACGCCGAAGCGGTGAACAATTCGTTCTACTACCACTACGCACGGCTCATCGAGCTTCTCTTCGCGGTCGAGAAGGCCGAGATGCTCCTCCACGACCCGGTGATGCTCGGGACGAACATACGGGCAAGGGCGATGATCAACAGGCGCCTCGGGATCGGCGCGAGCGAAGCTCCGCGCGGCACACTCTTCCACCGGTACGAGGTCGACGAAAACGGCGTGCTCGAGAAAGTGAATCTGATCATCGCCACCGCGCAGAATAACCTTGCGATGAACCGGACGGTGCGCCAGCTCGCGATCCAGTACATGGACGGGAACAAAATCACCGAAGGGATCCTCAACCGCATCGAAGCGGGGATCCGGTGTTTCGACCCCTGCCTCTCCTGCTCGACACATGCCTCGGGCCAGATGCCCCTGCACGTGCAGCTTCTCGACTGCGAAGGGACCGTCGTCAGCGAGCTGAGACGCTGACGAAGACCATCATCATCGGATTCGGCAACACGCTCCGCCGCGATGACGGGGCCGGCGTGGCGGCCGCGGAAAGGCTGGCGCGGGACCGCCCGGGGGCGAATGTCCTGGCGGTGCAGGAACTCCATCCCGAGCTGGCGGAACAAGTGGCTGCATGTGACATCGCAGTCTTTCTCGACGCAAGCCTGCGGACGTCGACCGTGTGTATCACCCGGGTGTCACCCGGCAGCTCCGTGCATGGCGCGGAAGGGCACGCCCTCTCCCCCGCCGGGGTCCTTGCACTTTGCTCCGGTCTTTACGGACATGCCCCGGAGGAGGCACTTCTCGTGGAGATTCCCGCGTTCGAGTGCGGGTTCGGCGAAACAATGAGCGCGGGCACACTCCGTATGGTTGACTACTGCGTCCAAATCATCTCTGAGCTCCTCCTGGGGGAGACAACCCCCGAGATCCTCCTGCACCTCACCCCGTCCCCTGCCGCCGACTGAGAGGCAGGGGAGGAATATTCACGGTTTATCATTACTTTGAAGGCGTGAACGCCCGTGTCCATATCGCCATACGCGGTGCGGTGCAGGGGGTCGGCTTCCGCCCCTTCGTCTACCGGCTCGCCACGGAAATGCGCCTGGGGGGATGGGTTCTGAATTCTCCCGGGGGGGTATTTATCGAAGCGGAGGGGGACAAGGAATCCCTCGACACATTCATACTCCGCGTCGGTGAAGAGAAACCGCCCCTCGCGTCGGTCCAGAGCATGGAGTGCACATTCCTCGATCCCTGCGGCTCTTCGTCGTTCGAAATTCTCAAAAGCACATCATCGGGAGAAACCGGCGCACTTGTCCTTCCCGACATCGCGACCTGCCCGGCGTGCCTTGCGGAGATCGTCGATCCCGCGAACCGCAGGTACATGTATCCTTTTACAAACTGCACAAACTGCGGACCGCGATTCACGATCATCGAATCGCTCCCGTACGACCGGCCGAACACTTCGATGAAGTCATTCCCGATGTGCGACGACTGCCGCCGGGAGTACGGGGACCCGGCGGACCGTCGCTTCCACGCGCAGCCGATCGCCTGCCCTGCGTGCGGCCCCCGGCTTGCCCTGTGGGATGACCGGGGGAATCCCGGCGCACGGGATCATGACGCCCTGCTCCAGGCAGCGCGCATGATCAGGGAAGGCCACATCGTCGCGCTCAAAGGGATCGGCGGGTTTCAGATCCTGGCGGACGCCGGGAACGATGACGCGCTCCACCGACTGCGGAGCAGGAAGCACCGGGAAGAAAAGCCTTTTGCGCTGATGGCACCCGACATCGGGACCGTGCGGAGCCTGTGTGAGGTGTCGCCTCTCGAGGAACGGGTGCTGGTTTCGCCCGAATCGCCGATCGTGCTCCTGAAAAAAAAGGTGGGGGGATTTCAGCACGCGCTGACACGAGCCGGATCCCCTGTCGCACCAGGAAATCCGTTCCTGGGGATCATGCTCCCTTCGAGCCCGCTCCACCACATCCTCCTGCGGGAGCTCGGGTTCGCCGTCGTGGCCACATCGGGAAACCTTACCGACGAGCCGATCTGTACCGATGAGCAGGAAGCCGTTCGGAGACTCGGCGGCATCGCCGATGCGTTCCTCGTCCACAACCGCCCCATCGTCCGGCACGCGGACGATTCGATCGTACGTGTCATGCTCGGCCGGGAACTCGTCACCCGGCGGGCGCGCGGTTTCTCCCCCCTTCCCGTCAGGCTGGGATTCCGGGCGCCTGACATGCTTGCCGTGGGGGCGCATCTGAAGAACACCGTCGCGGTTTCCAAGGGGGAGAATGTCTTCATCAGCCAGCACATCGGCGACCTCGAGACAAAGGAGTCGCTTGACGCCTTTCACAGGGGGGTGAGAGACATGCTCTCCCTGTTCTCCGTGAGGCCGGTGCGTGTTGTATCTGACCTCCATCCCGACTATCTTTCAACAGGGTTTGCGCAGTCCGCCGGGTTTCCTCTCGTCACAGTCCAGCATCACCACGCGCACGTTGCCTCATGTATGGCGGAGAACGGACTCCGGGGGACGGTTCTCGGCATCTCATGGGATGGGACCGGGTACGGGACCGACGGGACGATCTGGGGGGGAGAGTTTCTTGTGACCGACGGCGCGTCGTTCGAGCGTGCCGCCGCTTTGAGACGGTTCCGGCTGCCGGGGGGGGAAAAAGCCATCAGGGAACCGCGCCGCCAGGCCCTCGGGCTCCTGTACGAGATGCGCGGCGCGGAGATCTTCGGGCCGGGCAACTTGCATCCCCTCCGTTCGTTCACGCCCGGTGAGCTCACTTCACTCCGCACGATGCTCGAGCGTGGTGTGAATGCGCCGTACACGACGAGCGTGGGAAGGCTCTTCGACGCCGTCGCGTCCATCACCGGGCTGCAGCAGGTGAGTACATACGAGGGGCAGGCCGCAATGGCGCTGGAGTTCGCTCTGGGGGAGAACCCGGAGGGGGAATATCGCTTCGACATTATAGAATCTGCGACAGCGGGGTCCCGCTGGACAGTGGACTGGTCTCCCATGGTGACGTCTCTCCTGAAGGACATGGAGGGAGGGACGGGAGGGGCGCTGATTGCCGCGAGGTTCCATAACGGTCTGGCGGAAGCTGCGGTGGAAGTAGCCCGGAGGAGCGGCGAGAATCGGGTCGTACTGAGCGGAGGGTGTTTCCAGAACTGCTACCTCACAGAACGGGTCGTCCACCGGCTCCGGGAAGAGGGTTTCCGGCCATACTGGCACCAGCGTGTTCCACCGAATGACGGGGGAATCGCTCTCGGCCAGATCGCTGTCGCGGCAGAACGAATGCTGAAAAAACAGGCGACACCATAACGGAGACGCCGGGCGAAGACACCCGGAGCCGCGTGAGTCGCCGACAACCAGTATGGAGGGACGATATGTGCCTGGCAATCCCCGGGAAAGTGCTGGACATCGATCGGAACGGATCCCCTGTCATGGGAACCGTGAGCTTCGGCGGTACACAGAAGAAGGTTTGCCTCGAATGGCTTCCGGAAGTCCGTGTCGGTGATTATGTCATCGTCCACGTCGGCTTCGCGCTCAGCACCGTCGACGAACAGGACGCGCTGGAAACACTGAAGCTGTTCAAGGAGATGGGGGAACTGGACGGGGATGAATCATGAGATTCATCGACGAATACCGGGACGGTGACGCCGCAAAAAAAACGGCGGAGATGATACACCGGATTACGACCCGGAGCTGGACCGTGATGGAGATCTGCGGCGGCCAGACACACACAATCGTCAAGTACGGCATCGAGTCCCTCCTCCCCCCCGGGCTGACGCTCGTACACGGTCCCGGATGCCCCGTCTGCGTCACACCGCTGGAGATCATCGACAAAGCGATAGCAATCGCTTCCCGCAGCGACGTCATATTCACCTCTTTCGGCGATATGCTCCGCGTCCCGGGTTCGGCGAAGGACCTCCTCACGGTCAAAGCCGAAGGGGGAAAGGTCAGGATGGTCTATTCTCCGCTCGATGCCGTAAAAATAGCACGCGAAAACCCGGACATGAAAGTGGTCTTCTTCGGCGTGGGGTTCGAGACCACCGCCCCCGCCAACGCGATGGCGGTCTACCAGGCGAAGAAGCAGGGCGTGGAGAATTTTTCGCTCCTCTGCTCTCACGTGCTCGTCCCCCCCGCCATGAACGCAATACTCTCCTCTCCTGCAAACCGGGTGCAGGGATTTCTCGCGGCGGGGCACGTCTGCACGGTCATGGGGTACGAAGAATATTTCCCGCTCGCCGAACGGTACCGTGTCCCGATCGTGGTGACAGGTTTCGAACCGCTTGACGTGCTCCAGGGGATCTACATGACTGTCAGGCAGCTCGAAGAGGGGCGGAGCCAGGTGGAAAACCAGTACAGCCGTTCAGTCCGGCGGGAAGGAAACGTCCCCGCACAGAATCTTCTCAGGGAGGTATTCCGCGTTTCCGACAGGGCGTGGCGGGGGATCGGAGAGATCCCGATGAGCGGCTATTCGCTCCGGGACGAGTATGCAGGGTATGACGCGGAGAAGATATTTGACGTGGGGGAAATCAGGACGCAGGAATCCCCCCTCTGCATCGCCGGTATGATACTGCAGGGACTCAGGAAGCCCAGCGAGTGCGGCGCATTCGGCACGCAATGCACGCCCGAGCACCCTCTGGGGGCACCGATGGTTTCGTCCGAGGGTGCGTGCGCGGCGTATTATCATTTCGGGGAATACACGGGGGAGAGACAATTGTGAAGCACACCGCTGACTTCTCGACCGGGCTCGCCTGCCCGATCCCGCTCACGGAGTACAAGAGCGTTCTCCTGGCGCACGGGGGCGGGGGGAAGCTGACACAGCAGTTGATACAGAGAATGTTCGTCTCCCAGTTCGACAACGACATGCTCGGAGCGCTCCATGATGGAGCGGTGTTCCCGGCAGGAAACATAAAGCTGGCGTTTTCCACCGACTCCTACGTGATCAAGCCGATATTTTTTCCCGGAGGGGACATCGGCGAGCTGGCGGTGAACGGGACGGTCAACGACCTCGCCATGTGCGGCGCGAAACCTCTTTATCTCTCATCCGCATTCATCATCGAGGAAGGCCTCCCTATGGACGATCTCTGGAGGATCGTTCTCTCCATGAAGGGGGCGGCGGAGAGAGCCGGCGTCAGGCTGGTGACGGGGGATACCAAAGTCGTGGACAGGGGGAAGGGGGACGGAATATTCATCAACACATCGGGTATCGGCGCCGTCGACCCCGCGACGGAGATCGATCCGAGGAACGCCCGGCCGGGGGATAAGATCATCGTGAACGGCCCGATCGCCGTGCATGGCATTGCGATCATGTCCGTGCGGGAAGGCCTCGAATTCGAAACCGAAATCAGGAGCGATACGGCCCCGTTAAACGGTCTTGTTGAGCGGATACTGAAGGCGGCGAAGGACGTGCACGTCCTCCGGGATCCGACGCGGGGGGGAGTGGCGAGCGCGGTGAATGAGATTGCCCAGTCATCCCGGCAAGGGATACTGCTGAACGAGGAAGCCATCCCGATCAGTGAGGATGTCCGGGGGGCATGCGAAATACTCGGCTTCGACCCCCTCTATGTCGCGAACGAAGGAAAGCTTCTCGCGTTCGTCGCGCCGGCATCCGCGGACATGGTCCTGAACGAGATGAAATCACACCCGCTGGGGAAAGATGCCGCGGTCATCGGCCAGGTGGTCGGCGACCATCCGGGGATTGCAGTGATGAAAAGCCGGATCGGCGGTACGCGGGTCGTGGACATGCTCTCGGGGGAGCAGCTCCCGAGGATCTGTTAACAATCACGCCGCCCTGTGGCGGGACTGAGAGAT
>DASVIU010000494.1:0-8862 GCA_036386275.1 Bacteroidota bacterium
TCAAGAGATCGGTGGAAAGCTGGAAGTAGATGTACCCCGTCGCTGGTATCGGCGTGGGGGACAGAGCGGGATAGGAAATCGTGAGGTCCGACTGGAGTGCATGTGTCGCCCCAGGGAACTTCGCTGCAAACGGCGAACCGGCGACTGCAATGCACTTCAGCGTTGCCACGCTGCTTTTCTTGAGTCCGGTGAAGTTCCAGGATGACGCTCCCGGCTTCCCGATATTGATTGCCGTGACCGTTGAATCAAACCGGGTCGTTGTGAAATTGCCGACCGCGAACTGCGTGTTCACGTCGCTGGTCTTGATCGTGTCCTGGGCGGCGGCCGGCGAAAAGATTGCGGCAGCCCCGCACATGATCGCAATGCCTGCAATCAGTCGTTTCATGTCTCCTCCGTGTGTGTGTGTGTATGTGTCATACTTCAGAATTTCGCTTCGAGGACCAGGACGTATGTCCGCGGAGGCATGATGTTCCCGATCAGCTCGACGTAGTTGCGCTGGAACAGGTTGTTGACCTGGAGCGTTGCCGAAAGTGGTATCCCTGTGAACGAAAGGTCGGCCCCCGCCCTGACGTCTGTTACGATGATGTCCTCGCGCTGGTCCCCGTCCGGTATGATGCCCAGATTGACAAAGATGCTGTCGATGTTGTCGACGCGGCTGACGAACCGGAAATCTGCTCCGGCCGTGAACATGCCGGCGCGCCCCGTCAGGTTTGCGTAGAAGAGGTGGCGGGGGCGGTATTTCAGCACCTCGCGCGTCACCAAGTCCTCCGGGTGGGTGTACGTGTATCCGACATTGCACCCCAGGCCCCCGTCGAACAGGCCGAATTTGAACGACGCCTCGAATCCCTGTACCCTGGCCTTCGTCACGTTCCGCCACTGTACGTACGGGAGGTTTCCGGAGCCTTCGGCGAGTCCGACTTCGATCAGGTTGTCAAAGTCCGACCTGAATGCGGCGAAGTCTATCGTGCCGAGCCCTCCGACCGCCTGGGACACTCCCAGCTCGTATGAATAGCTCCGCTCGGGCTGCAGATCCTTGTTCGGAATCACCTGCAGGTTGCTCACCTCGGCTGATATGAACGCCTCCGCCACGGCGGGAATCCGGAACCCCCTTCCAAACGAGGCGCGCAGGGTGGTCCCGGTCAGGGGGGTGTACGAGAGCGCCGCCTTGGGGTTGAGCTGGCCGCTCGGTTTGGTTATGGCGACGGACTGGAAATCAAATCGCACCCCTGCGGTGAGCGAGAGCTTCCTCGTGATTTTGTACTCATCCTGCGCGTACGCGGCAAGCCCGCCCCCGCTGTGCCGTCCGAAGAGGTCGGCATTCACCATGTCGAAATTAGCGTCGAATCCGGCCGCCATCGTGTTCATCCGGTTGAGTATGAGCGTCGTTGTTGCTTCAACGGCTATCTCGTCGGAGAGCGACTTGGTCATGCCGATCGCATTGATGGTCTCGTAGCCCCAGTCGTTGTGGTACCAGAGGACTTTCGCCGTGAACAGCGCGTTGTCGGAGAGGATGCCGTTGTAGAGCGCGTTCACGTAGTAGCGGATCGACCTGACGTCGTCCGTCTGCTGAAGCACGGGCGGTATCAGCGCCTGGTCGAGGTTTCTCCAGTATACGTATTGACCGCCGTACTGGTACAGGAGTCCGAAGTTCATCGTGAGCGAATTGGATCCCGCGAAGTCCTCTTTCGTCTTGACGTAGACGTTGTACCTGCGGTGATAATCGTTCTGGCGATACCCGTCATCGAACTGGCGCGAAAAGAACAGTGCCACTCCCAGGTCTCCCGATTTGTAGGCGTGGCTGATGGACTCGCCGTTGTAGTACCTGTTCTTGTCGGACCAGGCCCAGGAGCCATATGACGGCTTGTTGTAGAGTCCGGCATACGACCGGATGTCGGTCTCGGGGGTTGTGGGGATTTCTTTGGTGATGATATTGATCACCCCGCCCAGAGCATTGGATCCGTAAAGCGCCGAGCTGGCTCCCTTGACGACTTCGATCCGTTCAATCTGCCCCACGGGAATTGACTCGAATACCAGCTCCCCCGTGTCCCCGGTGATGAAGGGGACCCCGTCCAGCAGGAGCAGGCCCCGGCTCCCGGCGCCCCTGCTGTATCCGCTGGAGCCCCGTATGTTCACCTGACCACCGGTGATGTTGACGCCGGGGACGTAGCGGAGCGCGTCGTCGATCGTCTGTGCGTTTCTCATCTGAAGTTCGGACGCTTCCAGGACCGAGATGCTCACCGGGACCTCCTGAAGCGACTGTTCGCGCCGGCTCGCCGTCACGACGATCTGCTCCGACAGGACGGGTGTCTGGATCATCGCAACGTTCAGCGCTGTCTCCTTCCCCTCCTCCACTGTGACATCGGCCCGGGTCTCCCGCCGATACCCGACCATTGAAAAAAGGAGTGTGCATTTCCCCGGGGAGACTCCGGCGATGCGGTATTCCCCCTTCGTGTTTGTTGTGGTACCCCGCACTGTTCCCTGCAGGAGTACCGTCACTCCCACGAGCGGTTCGGAGTCTCCTTTTCCCGTGACGCGTCCGGCGATCGAACCCCCGGAGGCGAAAGCGCACCGGCCGGAGACGGCGAGTATGAGAAATATGGACTGGAGTCTCATCGCCATGGCTTCGGTGGTGGATTGCTGAAATCGACCTGCATGTCGATCCCCGTGATGACCTTGTGCAGCAATACCCTCACCGGGGCCGCATCGAACTGTCCGGGACCCGTTGAATACACCGCGGCCGGCCTCCAATCGAAAAGGAATGCTGTGGGCCTCCACGCGAGTGCGACATAATTATAGACGCCCACATCGAGGGTGGTCCCGGCCGATGTGAATGAGTAACGGATGGAATCGGCAAAAAGGACGCGCTGTGTCGTGTCGCTGAGAAGATTGGGCTGGCCGATCTGAGGATACACGCTGACAAGGCGCTGGGCGAGGTCGAGCAATATGCTGGCGCTGTCGCTCGGGTACGACGGGAACGCGACAATGCGGAGTTCCCGGACGCTGTCGGCGGAAGGCCAGTGTTTGAATCGGATGACGCCGCTGAACCCCGATGGGGAATCGGGGGGCCCCAGTCCCGTGTCGCATCCCGTGGAAAAGAGGACGAGGACCGTGAGGAGCGTTACAGCATACCGCACTCGGTTCATGAGCGTACGCGCGTTGTTCCTTAAAGAACAAAACATTCTCTGTCCCGCCAAAAAGCGTCGGGGCTATAATTCCCGCATTCTTCAGCAGGACTGATTGTCCCGCCAGAGGGCGTCGGGACCGTTGGTCCCGTTTAGAACGTCAAACCCACAGTCGCAAGAGGCACTTCCGAACTGGTCTTCCCCTCGGTCATGATGAAGTTTAACTTCAGTTCTGCGAACAGTGCGATCGGCCCCAGTTTGATGTCGACACCCGCTCCCGCGTTGAGCGTCGGCTTTGTCTGCGTGTCAAACGCCTTGAATGAGAGAAGCTTGATTGCGCCCAATGAAAGAGTCGCATCGTTCATTTTCATATCCACAAATCCCGCGCCGCCGGTGACGTAGATATGGAGAACCGGGAGAGGGAGGATGTTGAGCTTCAGGTTCAGGTTCCCTGAATAGATGTCAATGCGCCCCCCGTCGACCGTGACCTGCGCACCGATCGGGCCGAGCAATGACTGGTATTTTGCCTTGTCGGGTGAGAGCATGATGTAATCGCCGGAGAGCCGGAAAGCCACGAATCCCATGTTCAGGTCGAAGTGGATTCCGCCGCCGTAGCCAAGCCCGTAGACATCCTTGACGAGTGAACCGATATCGATGCTCCCTACCTGGTCAATGTGGACATTTGTCTGGGCCACACCGAGATTGAAATTGACGAGATCTCCCTGAATGCCGAATCCGAACCCCTGGGCTCCGGCGGAGGCCGTGAACGCGACAAGGACGGCACAAAACAGTATGATTCGTTTCATGGTTTCTCCTGTATGAGTGAGAGGCCCGAAATCTTCCCTGAACGGCCGGAAGAGAGGCCGTTCCGGAAGAATAATCTATCGTTTGTCTGCTTATTATGCAAGGAGAGTTTGGAGTTAACCCGGCTCCCCTTGACAACGTCCCGTTCTTCTTGTAGAATACAATAATTATGTTGATTATGTTGGTGTGCCCCCTCCATTATCGTCATTTCATGCAAAGAACAATCGTCCTTGAGCAAGATCGGTAAATACGACATCGTCGAAGAACTCGGCCGTGGCGGCATGGGAGTTGTGTATAAGGCGCACGATTCCCTGATGGAACGGGACGTGGCAATCAAGGTGATGTCCGACCTGATGCTGGCGGTTCCGGAAATCAGGCAGAGGTTCTTCCGTGAGGCCAGAACCGCCGGGAGGCTCTCGCATGAGAACATCACCGTCGTCTACGATGTCGGCGAAGACGAAGGACGGCCGTACATCGTCATGGAGTACCTGACGGGGAACGACCTTGCCGCGCTCATCGAGGGGAGAGAGCCGATCTCCTTCCTGCAGAAGCTGGATTACGCCATACAGATCTGCCGCGGGCTCTCGTACTCGCACGCGAACGAGATCGTTCATCGCGACATCAAGCCCCAGAACATTCGGATCGTCGGGAACGGGAAAGTCAAGATCATGGATTTCGGGATCGCCCGTTCGCTGACGAGCACGATGACGACGACCGGCGCCGTGATCGGGACTGCGTACTATATGTCCCCCGAACAGATACAGGGGCGCCATGTCGACAAGCGCTCCGACATCTTCTCGTTCGGCGTCCTGTTCTACGAGCTCCTCACCGGGAAAAAACCGTTCACCGGCGACGTGCCGACCGCGGTGATGTTCAAGATCGTCTATGACGAGCCGGAGCGTATCGACGACGCGCAAATCGATCACCGCAACGGATTGCGCGACGTCGTGATGAAGACGCTTGCCAAGGATCCTGACAACCGTTATCAGGACCTGGCGGAAGTCGCCGACGCGCTCGAGAACATCGTCGCCGACTTGCGGACGGACGAGCGGAAGAGGATGGAGCAATTCAGGATGAGGCTGGGAAAGCTCATCGGCGAGAGCAGGACGCTCCTCCGGGGAAACAAGTTCAGGAAGGCCAGGGATCTTGTCGATCAGGCGGCGCGGATGGACCCCGCCAGCACGGAAGTCGCCCGGCTGAGGAACGAGATCGCGGCGGCCGAGGAAAGAGAAACGAAAAGGGTCTTCATCGAGGAGCGGCTGACCGGCGCGCGCCGCGAGTTTGAAGTGAAGGACCTTGAGAAGGCGCTGGGGCTCCTGCAGGAAATCCTCAGGGTGGAACCGGGGCACCCGGAAGCCGTCCAGCTCAACCACGAAGTGCGGGATGCCATCGCGTACCAGAAGACCGGCGATATCCGGTACGCGGCCACGCGCAAGCCAGGGGAGACGGACCCACTCGCGCGGGATTCGCGGTCCGAGGCGCCGACGCAGTTGTCCCAGCCGGCGGTGACCACACCTCCCCGGGTGAAGCCGGAAACCCCGGGACGTGCGCAGCCCGTGCCGGGACGGCCGCGGCCGGCGACACTGATCCCTCAGCCGCGGAAAAAGACCTACATGGTTGCGGGAGCCTTCGTGCTCGTTGTCGCTGCGGCGGTGTTCTACAGGACTGTGCTGTACGTTCCTCCGTCTCCACGCGGCTACGTCGCGCTGAACATACTCCCGTGGGGGGAAGTGTCGAAGATTGTGAGCGACGGGGGGCGCGAGGTTCCGCTCCCCGGGAAGACGTGGACCCCCTGCCGTCTGTCTCTGCCTGAAGGGTTATACTACATTCACGTGGCGAACCCCATGTTAGGAAAATCGCTCATTGACACTGTCAGAGTCCTGAACAACGAAACCCAGCCTGTGACGAAGAAATTCACCGGGTTTGACGAAAAGCACGAATCATCGAAATTTCAGTGATGAGAATCCACAGGCAACGCACTACCACCACGCACAGGAGGTTTCTGATGCACCTTGCCAGGTCCAGAGTATTCCGGTTCTTCGTGATTGTCGGCGCAGCGCTCGCCGCCGGGAGCTGTTCGAAGGACGATATCCCGACAACCCCGCCTTCCCCGTTCCTTTTTACCAACGTTGAGGTGTCAAAATTCGTTACGCCGCCGGCAACCCAGCGTCTCACGCACGGCAATTCCTACGTCGCGAGGTTCGACGTCGCATACACACTCTCCCCTACCGATGACGCGCAAAGAAACAATCTTCAGGTCCTTGCAGTTGTCAACAGCTATGAAGCAAACGGGACTCTGACAGTCATTGGGAGTCTCGCATTCACCCCCCCCCCGCTGACGGCGCCGGGCGGCGTCGTCTCGGATTCCATCGGTTTCACAGTTCCCGCAGCAGCATCGTTCATTTCGGTGGGTGCACGCGTCGTGACGAGGGGGTCGAGCATCACCGACGGCGGAAAAATCGGACCGTACTGGTCTGTCCAATAACCCACGGAGCCAACAATGCTGAGGACATCCCGAAAATCTCTGACGTACGCACTGGCTCTCTCGATTGCCGCATCTTGTATCGTCGCCGGAGCGCTCGCGCAGACCAACACGGAGAACTTTGCCCAGTTCAGATTCAATTTCAACAACCCGGGCGCCCGCGCTACAGGCATCGGGGGAGCGTTCATGTCGATCGCCGATGACGCGACGGCCTCCGAAGCCAATCCTGCGGGACTGACGACACTGCTCAGGCCCGAAGTGTCGCTGGAGGCGAAGGGGATCCAGTACATCACGCATGTCGACAATTTCTCTCACACGGGGACCGCCGCGAGCTTCACGCTCAATTCCCGGGATTTCAAAAGCGCCGTGGTGAGCCCTTCGTTCGTCAGCCTGGTCTATCCGTTCAAGCGGTTCACATTTGCCATTTTTCGTCACGAGCTGATGAACTTTGAGAGTAACTTCTATACAAACGGGACGTTTGCCCCCGGGTTCACCGATGGAAGCTTTCTCTTCCCGGCGAAATCGAGCGCACGGATTCACGTCGATAACTACGGAGGAACTGTCGCCTACAAGTTCAGGGAGTCCTTCTCCGTGGGTGTCTCGGGCGGGATGTCGCTCATGAATATGCAGTCGTCGATCGCCCGGTATTTTCTGGCGGTGTTCAACGACGGATCGCTCGCCAATATTGCGACGATCGACGATCACAACACGGATTTCTTCGTTAACGTGGGCGTCCTTGTCAGACCGGTGGAGAACCTGTCGATCGGACTGACATACAAGAGAAGGCCCTCGTTCTCGCTCCAGCAGACGTACCGGTTCACGAGCTTCCCGGCAGATTCGTCGAGGACAGCTCCGATAAATTTCCACATCCCCTCTTCTTACGGAATAGGGATATCCTACCGTCCCACGGATGTCCTGACATTCGCGGTCGATGTTGTCCGGGTTAATTACTCGAGCCTGACGAAGAATTTCGTCGTGTCGCTCTCGCAGTCGTACGTGAATCCGGGTGACTTTGCTGTTGACGACGGCATGGAGTACCACGGCGGAGCGGAATATGTGCTGTTTCTGAATACGATCGGCATCGTGTTCAGGGCCGGCGGCTACCTGGAACCGGACAACAGGATCCGCTGGGTGGGGAACGTCAATGACAGCACCGATCCGGATAGAATTTTTGCGCGAAAAATCATGCAGGGACTCTTCCAGAGCGGGAAGTCATATGCCCACGGGACGTTCGGTGTGGGGTGCATACTCTCGAACAACGTTCAGTTCGACCTGGCAGGAGATCTCTCCTCCGTCAGCAACACGGCAGTCGGCTCACTCGTTATCAGGTTCTGACGTGCCGACCCCTATGGCTCGTGGATTCAGACTGATACTGGCGGCATCCTTCCTCATTGCTGCCATGCCGCCGAGTGCGGGTGCGCAGACCCCCTGGTATGTCTCGTATGAGAAAGCCCTCTCCGCGCAGGAGCAGGGGGACTGGAAGGGCTCCCTCTCTTTGCTCAGAGAGGCGGTCGCCGTGAAGGAAACCCCGAAGCTCAAAGCGCGGACGTACGGGCTCCGGTTTGTGAATTATCTTCCCTATTTCCACCTCGGAGAGGCGTACTATCATCTGAAGGAGAAGCAGAAAGCGGTCGAGAACTTCGACCTGTGCCTGAAGTACGGCGAGATACAGCAATCGCCGGAGGAATACGCACTCCTGCAGTCTCTCCGCGTCGAGCTCTCGGGAGAACCGTCGAAGTCCGCCGGTGTCCCGGCTGGGGCGAAGACGGAGGCCCTTGATGTCTCCGCGCCGGTATCGTCCGGGGGGCTTCCCTGGTACGTGAATTATGAGACCGGGCTCGCGTATATCGAATCGGGGGACTGGCTGAACGCGATCGAAAATCTGAAGCTCGCCCTCGGCGCAAACGGCATCCCGCGAAGGTACGCAAGGACATACGGGATGTGGTTCATTACATACATCCCCTATTACCATCTGGGGCTGGCGTACTACAACCAGGGGATGTGGCAGCTCGCGGCGAATTACTTTGAGACCGCCGAGCGATTGGGTGAAGTGAAGGATCTGGAACCGGAGTCCGCCAATCTTAAGTCATACCTCGAAGAAGCGCGCAGAAAGGGGGCGGGGGGGAGAAAGGCTTTCGTCTCGGAGGAGCTCAAGGCGGCAGTGAACAATCAGATTGCTGACGCCGTCCGTCTCTTCAACCGGGAGGAGTACGCGAAAGCCGAGACAGTGTTCCGCTCGGTCCTCGTGATCGATCCCTACAATTCCGTGGCGAAGAGCTACCTTGCAAGGATTGCGAAGCAGTCCGGGGGGGGAGAACAGGAGGCCCCTCCGCCGCGGGAATTCTCGAGCGGCGTGCTCGAGCTCATCAAAGGACGGCACGAACAGGCGATCAAGCTCCTCAGGGCGGCGCAGCCCGGGATGGATCAGGATGCAAGCCTCCACGCGTACCTCGG
>DASVIU010000495.1:0-7047 GCA_036386275.1 Bacteroidota bacterium
ATCCTCCTTGCCTTGAGCGAATCGATCTTCCCTTCCCTGTAGCTGCTGTAGAACATCCCTGCAAGGCCTTTGACTTCATCGGTCGTCACTGATCCCGACTGCAGCCGCATGTGGAGTTTCAGGAAGTCCGCCTTCGCCTCATCGACCGTTCTCTGATCCGGCAATCTCTGGAGTACCTGCTCCTCGACCTTCGTCAGCGCTCTGTCGGTTGAGTACGTGACGATTTTTTCACGGTTGAGGTAAAGAAGGAGGGAACCCGCCAGCACGACGATCGTCAGCACGCCGGCGGTGATGAGAAGGATTTTTTTCATCTACTGTGATGCTCCCTGCCCGTGTGCCATTCCCTCGAGCCGTGCGATTCTCTCTTCCATCGGCGGATGCGTGCTGAAGAGTTTCGCGAGTCCGCCGCCGGAGAGTGGATTGACGATGAACATGTGTGCCGTCGCGGGGCTGGCGTCCATCGGAATCTCCCCGGCCTTCCGGTCGAGTGTCCGGAGTGCGTTTGCCAGTGAAACCGGATTCCCCAAAATCTGCGCCCCGCCGGCGTCAGCTTCAAACTCGCGGGAGCGGGAGATCGCCATCTGGATAAGCAGCGCCGCGATCGGGGCCACGATAAGCATCGCCAGTCCTGCGAGCGGACTTCCTCCATCCCGGTCACTGGAGCTCCGTCCGCCGCCGAAAATAAGCGCCCACTGAGCCATGTGAGCGATCATGGTGACAGCCCCCGCCATCGTGGCGGCGACAGTCCCGATCAAGATATCCCGGTGTTTCACATGCGCAAGCTCATGACTCAGGACTCCCCGGAGCTGGTCGGGGGGGAGTGTCTTCAGGATTCCCTCGGTGACTGCGAGCGCCGCGTGTTCGGGGTTCCGGCCTGTCGCGAATGCGTTCGGCTGTTCCCCTTCAATAAGGTAGAGCCTCGGCATGGGGAGGCCTGCCCGCCCGGCGAGTTCCTGCACCATCTGGAACAACGACGGGTTATCCCCCTGCGCCAGTTCCCGGCCCCGGTACATCCTGAGCACGATCTTGTCGCTGAACCAGTACGAGCCGAAGTTCATCACTATGGCGAAGAGGAATGCGATCATCATCCCCCCCTGACCCCCGATCAGGTTCCCCGCGAGGACGAGAAGAACCGTGAGAACCGCCATCAAGAGAACAGTCTTTGCTGTGTTCATATCCCTGCATTTACCCTTCTGTGAGAATACGCCATCAACGGAATAACCAATATACGAAATCCTGCCACAATCCCGCAAATGCACCCGGAGATGAACAGCGTTCCATTTTCGGCCTGGGACGCTGATGCCAATCCGCCTGTGCGTCTGGCCGTCGGCCATACAGAGGTCGCTATGGGGAATGGCCTTGTTGACGGAAAATACTGGTCTCCCCGGGATCAGGATCAGGGGGTCGACAATGCCGCAACAGGCGAATGATTCTTCATATTTGATCGTCCCTACTCGGATCCTGCGCCGGATCCCGCGCTGACTCTTGACATATTCAACTACTATACGCCGATGATGTGGTTCGGCCTTCCGACCCGCCGGGGTGCTGTCGGCTGGGCCGCAGGCGATCAGCTCGAGATAATCGCCAATCACGTTAACGGCCCGGCGCACACGTTTACACCCAGAGCGCCGACACTGAATGACCCGGCCATCGCAAAAGCCGATGTCACAAGGATCAATGTCTTCCCGAATCCTTACCAGAGCTTTGACAGGGGAGACCCCACGCGCTTCACGCAGGTCGTGACGTTTACACACCTCCCCGTCAGGGCGATCATGCGCATATACACGCTCGCGGGGATAGATGTACCTTGTTCATATACAGATGCCCGACCTTGGCTCCACGAAGACATTGAAGCTCAGGATACTGGCGGAGAAACAGTAGCCCGGATCCCAGTCACGGTTCATTTCGCCTCGCGGGGAGAACGATTCCCTTGCATCTCGCACCGATGCGACTTATCTTATCCGATACTTCTTTTCCCATCCTACGATCAGCACCATCGACTTCATGAAACAGCTCGTCATCGGCATTGCCGGAGGGACGGGGTCGGGGAAAACCACTGTCACCAACGCCATCTTTCAACAGCTGGATCCGGAACGAATCGCTGTCATTCAGCATGATTCGTATTACAAGGATATCAGCACGCACGGTGGACTCCGCCCCGAAGAGATCAACTTCGACCACCCCGACTCCCTCGAAACGGACCTCCTGGTCCGGCACATGGAAGAACTCCGCGCCGGACGGCCGGTGGAACAGCCCAGGTACAACTTTACGAACCACAGGCGGCTGGTTGCGACACGACGGGTCGAACCGAAGGAGATAATAATCATCGATGGCATTCTGATACTCGTGGACAAAGGGCTCCGGGACCTCATGGATATCCGCCTGTTTGTCGATGCAGACGCCGATGAACGGCTTATCAGAAGGATCAGGCGCGACATACTGGAGCGCGGCCGGTCGATAGAATCTGTCATGAACCAGTACATGAAGACCGTGAAACCCATGCATCTGCAGTTCGTCGAACCGAGCAAGCACTGGGCGGACATCATCATCCCCCGGGGAGCGGAGAACACCGTGGCGATCGACATGGTGGTAACGAAGATCCGGATGATGCTCGGAGAGGTGGCCGTCCGGTGAACACGCCATGAATACGCCATGAACACGCCATGAATACGCCATGAATACGATTGAGTGGACCCCTCAACTCCGTTTCGCCGTGGCCCTCGCGCTCGGGTTCCTCGTGGGCCTGGAGAGGGAAGGGGCGAAGATCGAGCGGAAGACGATGGTCTTCGGCGGAGTGCGCACGCATCCGATGATCGCCATGTTCGGTTTCGGTTGCGCATGGCTTTCACAGATAGGAGTGGCGTTCATCCTCCCCGCAGGTCTGTTGGCGATGATAGCGCTCACCTCCATCGCGTACGTTGCGAAGATCCGGGCCGAGCGGTTCGGATCCACGACGGAGTTCTCCGCGATCCTGACGTTTGTCACGGGCGCGCTTGCCCTCCTTGTCGACATCTGGGCTGCGATGGCGGTCGGGGTCCTCAACACAATACTCCTTTCCGAGAAGTCGTCGCTCGAGACATGGGTTGAGAAACTGGACCGTGCGGAGTTCCTTGCGACGCTCAAGTTCCTCCTCGTCACGCTCATTATTCTCCCCGTCCTTCCGAACCAGTCGTACACGCGCTACCAGCTCAACCCGGCGCATATCTGGGAGATCGTGATCCTTGTCTCCACCATCAGGTTCGTGGGGTATTTTCTCTCGAAGCGGCTCGGGGACAAGGTCGGGCTCTGGCTGTCGGGACTCCTCGGTGGCATTGTCTCGAGCACTGCGGTGACTATCGCCGTCGGTCGCGCTGCTCAGACTGCCCCCCACCGGGGGAGGAGTGCGCTCCAGGCGGCGATTCTGGCCTCGAGCGTTGCGTATCTCCGGATACTCGTTCTGATCGCAGTTATCGGTCCGCAGCTCATCCCCTTTATATGGTGGAAATGCGCCATTCTCGCCGGAGCGGGCGTGCTGCTCGCTCTGCTGACCCCCGGGAAGGACCCGGCCGAAGCGGAGCCTGCTGCGCCGCCGTTGCATAACCCGTTCGAGATCACCCCCGCTCTTCTCTTTGCCGCCCTTTTCGTCGTCCTGATGGTGGTCACCTCCGTGGTGAAGGGGACGCTCGGGAATTCCGGACTACTCGGCCTCGGAGCTGTCGTCGGGGTCAGCGATATTGATCCGTTCATACTCTCTCTTGCCCGGCCGGGGGATACCCCCGCCGGCATCGCGGTCTCGGCGATGGTTGTTGCCATGATGAGCAACACGATTGCGAAGGGGACGTACTTCGGGTTCCTTGTCAAGTCAGAGTGGAAAGAAACTGCCTGGAGATACGGTCTCTGGGCCGCCCTTCACATCCCCCTGGTACTCATGCCATGAACAACGACCGCCTGCTCGCCCCTCCGGGGAAGATCATCAAACTGAAAGACTACGATCCCGAGTACACAGGAAAATTCTCCTCAAAGGAGGACGCTGCCGAGAAACTCCAGTCCGACATCGTCAAACTGGCCGCCCTTCAGGATGTCCTGTATGCACAGAACAGCTATTCGCTCCTCGTGATATTGCAGGCGATGGACGCCGCGGGAAAGGACAGCGTGATCAAGCACGTCATGTCCGGCGTAAACCCGCAGGGATGCCAGGCGGTGAGTTTCAAAATCCCGTCGGCCGAGGAACTCGAGCACGATTACCTCTGGCGCTCGATGAAACAGGTGCCGGAGAGGGGGCGCATAGGAATATTTAACCGGTCCTATTACGAGGAAGTTCTTGTCGTCCGGGTGCATC
Source organism: Bacteroidota bacterium (assembly GCA_036386275.1). GTDB lineage: Bacteria > Bacteroidota > Ignavibacteria > UBA10030 > UBA6906 > Fen-1273. The sequence continues at coordinate 4,319 of DASVIU010000495.1, forward strand.
CCGAGATCCTTCAGAACCAGAAGATCCCGCGGGCGCTCGTGGGAAAAGACATCTGGAAAGAACGGTTCGAACAGATTAATGCTTTCGAGAAGTACCTCACCCGGAACGGCACGGTCATACTCAAGTTCTTCCTGAATGTCTCAAACAAGGAACAGAAAAAGAGGTTCCTGGAGCGGATCGATACCCCGGAGAAAAACTGGAAATTTTCTTCCGCCGACGTCCATGAGCGCGGATTCTGGAAAGACTACATGAAAGCGTATGAAGAAGTCTTCAGCAACACGAGCACGCCGTGGGCTCCGTGGCACATCATTCCCGCCGATCGCAAATGGTTTACCCGTACAGCGGTCGCAGACATCATCGTCAAGACGCTCGGGTCCCTGGACCTCAAATACCCCACCCTGGATGCCGAACATCTGAAGGGGCTGAAGGAAGCCAAAACGGCCCTCGAGGAATGACACTCATCTACTCAGGAGTAACGATCCATGCGTCATGACCGCAGCTTTATGATTGCCGCAGCGCTCGCTTTTTCACTGGCTCAGGTTCTCGCCCAGGACGTAAAGCCTCCCGTTCCGCCGAAAGAAGGGATCAAGGCCTTCTCGGACGTTGTCACGAAAGAGGCGAAGGCCGACACGGGGCTCTTCAATGTCTATCGCGTCAAGCAGAAATGGTATTTTGAGATACCCAGAAAGGAAATCGGAAAGGATTTCCTCCTTGTCTCAACCCAGGCCATGACGCAGACGGGGCTGGGGTACGGCGGCGACGAAGTCAACGAACAGGTTGCCCGCTGGGATCGGATTGAGGACAGGGTCCTCCTCCGCAGTGTCCTGTACTTCGCCGTTGCGGCTGATTCTCTGCCGATCAGCCACGCCGTCCGGAAGGCGACGAACCCGCCGATACTGATGTCATTCGATATCCAGGCGTACAACAAGGATTCCAGCGCCGTCGTTATTGACGTCAGCGGGCTCTTCACGGCCGACATGACGGAGCTGGGACTTCCCAGGCCTGCGCGCGATCAGCTCAAGGTGCGCCGCCTCGATCCCGCCCGGTCGTTCGTAGAGCGTATGAAGCCTTTCCCTGACAACATTGAAATTGAAGTGATGTTAACGTATGACGCGGGACAGGTTCCGTTGGACAATTCTCTCAGCACGATAAGCATCGTGATGCACCACTCCATGGTCCGCCTCCCGGAGAAGCCCATGGCCCTGCGCCTGAATGACCCGCGGGTGTCGTACTTCGGGATATTCCATTACGACTACGGTTACGAGTCGCAGCGTGCCGAGCCGCGGCGCTTCATCTCCCGCTGGCGCCTTGAGCCGAAGGACTCCGCTGCCTACGCCCGGGGAGAGCTCGTCGAACCCAAAAAACCGATCACGTTTTATATCGACAGGGGAACACCTGACAAGTGGCGCCCGTGGTTGAAGAAGGGGGTGGAGGACTGGCAGGCTGCGTTCGAGAAGGCGGGATTCAAACATGCCATTGTCGCGAAGGATGCGCCGTCGTTGAAAGAGGATCCCAACTGGAGCTCGGAGGATGTGCGGTATTCCACAATACGCTGGCTCCCGTCCAACATTGAAAACGCCTACGGCCCGCATACCAGTGACCCCCGTACGGGGGAGATACTCGACGCGGACATCGGCTTCTTCCATAACGTGATGAACCTGGCGCGCAACTGGTACTTTGTCCAGGCCGGAGCGGTCGATCCTGCGTGTGACAGACTCCCTCTCCCTGATACGCTCATGGGACGGATGCTGGAATACATCACCACGCACGAGGTCGGGCACTCGCTCGGGTTCCCGCACAATATGAAAGCGAGTTCGCAATTCCCCGTGGACAGTCTCCGGAGTCCCTCGTTTACGGCGAAATACGGCACTGAAGCTTCCATCATGGATTACGGGAGGTTCAACTATATCGCCCAGCCGGGCGACGGTGCGACGCTCATACCGAAGCTCGGACCGTACGATATGTTTGCGACTGAATGGGGGTACAGGGTTTTCCCTGGTGTGAAGTCCCCCGATGACGAGAGACCGCTGCTGAATGCTATCGCAGCCCTGCAGGAAACGGAGCCCTACCTTCGGTTCGGCGATCCCGACGGCATCGACCCGACCGCGCAGACGGAGGATCTTGGTTCGGACCCGATACTCGCTACGGAGTACGGAATGAAGAATATCGCACGGATTGCCGGGAAGCTCCTGAACGCGACGACAAAATCCGGTGAAGATTACTCCACCCTGCACGAGATCTACGGCGAGCTGATCGCGCAGCGGACGCGCGAATTCGGACACGTTGCAAACGAAGTCGGGGGTGTGGTGATGACACGCAGGGTTGCAGGTCAGGAGGGGATCGTCCATACACCGGTCCCCCGCGACAGGCAGAAGGAAGCGATGGCGTTTCTCGTGAAAGAAGGCTTCCGGACGCCGACCGAGATCCTGAAACCCGGGCTCGTCGCGCTTTTTGAGCCGACAGGCACCGAAGAGAGGGTGCTGGCGGGACACCGGTCCCTCCTCAACATCCTTCTGAACAATGCACGGATGGAACGGCTTGTCAACATTGCCGCGCTTGCCGGGAAAAACGAGAAGCCCTACACGTTGAGCGAGATGAGCGCTGACCTGCGCAGGGGGATATGGAGCGAACTCGACGCTGCACCTGTGAAGACGGATGTCTACCGCCGCAATCTCCAGCGAGCCTACATCGAGCTCCTGGGGACGAAGCTGAATCCGCCTCCGTGGTCC
>DASVIU010000496.1:0-6209 GCA_036386275.1 Bacteroidota bacterium
GATGCCGCGCTCCGGCTCCTGGAGCGCATCCACGCACAGTCACATCCGGCACGATCGTAATGTTCCGTCTGACCATATTTCTGATTGTCTCCGCCCTGCAGCTCCTCGTCTATGCATGGGCCCGGCGGTGGGCACGTAAGCGGTTCCCGGGGAGTGCCGGAGTCCGGACCCTGCTCGCCGCGCTCTTTGGTCTGTTCGGCCTGGGGCTCGTTATCGCCCTGTTCCTCGGGTCCGTCGCGTCGCTTCTCCCCCGCTGGATCCCTGCGCTGCTCGCACGGCCGTTTTACATCTGGGAGGGAGCAACGTTGGGGCTGGGACTCGCAATCCTTGCAGGCATTATCGTTGCGTCCCCGTTGCGGCTCGCCCGCGCCCTGCTCAGTCGACTCCCCTGGACAGCGCCGAGATTCCGGCGGATGACAGAAAATCCCGCTGTCGTGCGGTTCGACGCATCGAGGCGCGCATTTCTTCTCCGGGGGATGGAAGGGCTCACCGCGGCCTCATTCGTGGGGGCAACATACGGTGTGCTCGCAGGGAGCTCCGGGTATGAATTCACGGAGGCGAGCATCCCGGTACGCGACCTTCCCCTGCCGCTCGACGGGTTCACGATCGGGCTCGTCAGCGACGTCCACTCGAGTTCGTTCATGACAAAGAAACAGATGGACGGGTACTGCGCCGCGCTCATGTCTCTCGGCACGGACCTCATAGTCGTTCCCGGCGATTTCGTGAACAGCCAGACTGAAGAAGTCTATCCTTTTGCCGAGTCGTTCAGCGCCCTCCACGCCCCGTGCGGCGTCTACGGCGTTCTGGGGAACCACGATTTCTACGCCCCCGATCCCGACCGGGTCGCGCGTGAAGTGGACGCGTGCGGCGTCAGACTCCTCAGGAACGACAACGTCATCATCGGGAAGAACGGCGCGCGCTTCGCGCACATGGGAATCGACGACGTGGGCCGGTCCGACCGGGCGACGTCGCATATGCAGAGTGCCGCCAGGGGAGTCCCCGACGCGCTCCCCCGTGTCCTCCTCTGCCATCGCCCGTACTTCCTGGAAGAGGCGGCGGCGATGGGGATGGACCTCGTTCTCAGCGGTCACACGCACGGAGGACAGATCGTGCTCGGGCATATCGGGCCGGTCGTCATTACCCCGGCTGCGATCGCCTCCCCGTACGTCTGGGGGAAATACAGCCGGGGACGCACGCAGATGTATGTGTCCCGCGGAATCGGAACGGTCGGGCTTCCCATGAGAATCAACTGCCCTCCCGAGGTCACCAGGATCACGCTGAGGCGGGCGGCAGATCTTCCCCCCGCCGGTCAATCGTAAGAGCCCGCATATTCCCGTGAACCGCATCGCCATATTCTCTCACGGCGGAGTGCGCCTCTCCATACGGACGGTCATCCAGAAGCGGAATTTCCGCTCCCTGGCCGCCATGGTCCGTTGCGCGCGGGATCTCGGCGTCTCCAGGATCTCCTTCCTCGCGGCCGACGTCCGGTCGGAGGGCTTCGGGAGAGCCGAACGCGGTGCCGTCGTTCCCGAAGAGACTCTCCTCCTGGACGCCCGGGAGACATCGGAGCTCCGTGCGATTATCACAGGCATGGCCTCCGGGTGCCGCGAGGACTTTTCTTCCGGTTTCATTGCCGAGTCGTCGGCGAGGCTCCTGCGCATCGCGGATTATTTCGAAGCGCTCATCGGCGGGGGGGCGTTTCCGCAGACTTCATGCAATGCCCCGATGGTCTCCACCGTCATAACATCGACCGAAGAGCTTCTCCCCTGCTATTTTCTCCCCCGGTTCGGCAACATACGCGAAACCCCGCTCGCCGATCTTATGAACGGACAGGCCATCCGGTCGACGAGAAGCGAGGTCAGGGCGGGGACCCCCGGCCCGTGCAGAACATGCGTCTGCACATTGAACGTGAGGCCATTGCGTGCGCTCCTGGGAAAATTCTGAAGCGAATCTCCGCTGTATTGACAGTCCCATCCTTTTTCGATACTATTGACGCTACCGGATCAGCCCCTTCACGCTGGCTCCCCTTTCCGGCGACCATCATCACGATCCTGGAAATATGACAGCCCCGACAGCCCACGACTCCCCGCAGAAGACCGGATGGATCGAAGTCATTGCCGGCTGCATGTTCAGCGGCAAGACCGAAGAATTGATTCGCAGGATACGCAGGGCGCAAATCGCCCGTCAGCAGGTTGCGATTTTCAAACCGGGGATAGATGACCGCTACAGCGCCGATCACATCGTGTCGCACAGCGAAGCGCGACTTCTCTCCGTCAGAGTGGAGAGTTCGGCCGACATACTCCGGCTCGCCGGTGACGCGCAGGTCGTGGGGATCGATGAGGGGCAGTTCTTCGATATGGGGATCGTGGATGTGGCGGAGGAGCTTGCCAACAGGGGGAAACGGGTGATCATCGCAGGGCTTGACCAGGACTACCGGGGGAAACCGTTCGAGCCCATCCCCCAGCTTCTTGCGATCGCCGAATATATCACCAAGACCCTCGCCATCTGCGTGGTCTGCGGGAACCCCGCCGACAGGACACAGCGGACGACGGAGGCGAGTGAACGGGTGCTTGTCGGCGCAAAGGATTCATACGAGGCACGCTGCAGGCGCTGTTTCCAGCCCCCGAAATCCTGACGGATGTCAAAGGTCACACCCGAAATCGGAAGACTCTTCCACTCCCGCCCTTACGGCGACTCGGTCCGGTTCCTCCGTTCGAAACTCCCGGCCCCCCCCGACATCGCGCTCGTCCTCGGGTCCGGGCTTGGCGACTACGCGGAATCCCTCCCCCGGAGCCTCATATTCCCTTCAGGCGGGATCCCCTCCTATCCCCGGTCGACTGTCCCCGGCCACAAGGGACAGATCGTGTTTGCAAACCTCGCCGGCAGGAATCTGATTGCATTCCAGGGGAGGATACACCTGTACGAGTGCAACGATCTTTCAATGGTCCTCTTTCCCATTATCGTCGCAGCCGAGCTCGGTGCCGGAACGCTCGTCGTGACGAACGCAGCGGGGGGAATCAACCGCCAGTTCTCCCCGGGGGACCTTATGCTCATCACCGATCAGATCGACCTGACGTTCCACACTCAGAGGATACCCGGAGACCGTGGAGAAAAAAGGGATCTGTTCGATCCCGTCCTGTCGGAGCACGCATCCCGTCTCGCTGCCGTGCGCGGACTCCCCCTCAGGCGCGGCGTGTACGCTGCGGTGAAGGGGCCGTCCTACGAAACTGCCGCTGAAGTGGAGATGATACACAGGCTGGGAGGGGACGCTGTCGGGATGTCCACGGTCAAGGAGGTGGCTCTGTCCGCCGTGCTGGGGATAAAGGTCCTGGGTATCTCCTGCATCACGAACAAGGCGGCCGGTATTGGATCGTCGAAGCTGAACCATGAAGAGGTAACGGAGGTGGCAAGGAGGGTGAAGATGAACTTCGCAGATTTGCTGACAGACTGTATCTCAAAGATGCCAATATAAATCTTTATACTGCAATACATTATCCAACCTCATCTCATCTATTTAATATGCCTTTCCGGCTTAATCAGACTGGAGGGTATATCCTGTAAAGCATCAAATATATCACAACTCCCGTAACCGAGACGTAAAGCCATACGGGAAGTGCCCAACGGGCGATCTTTCTGTGCTTTTCAAATCTCGCACGGAGAGCCCTCCTCAATGTGATAAGGGCGAGAGGGGGGACTGTTGCGGCCAGGAATGTGTGTGAAACGAGTATCGTGAAGTAAACCACCCGCACACCCCCCTCCCCTGCAAAATGCACGCTCCCGACCTGGGCATGATAGATCAGATAGGAGGTCAGAAAAAGTGCGGAGCACACGAGCGCGGCAATCATGCAGACGCGGTGTTTCCGGATTTCCCTCTTCCGTATGAAGTAAAACCCCGCAAGGAGGCAGAGAGCGCTGGATCCATTCAGAACTGCATTGAGAAGGGGGAGGTCGTGCACATTCACGGGGATGCTCAGCGGAGTACCCGGTCGAGAACCATCGCCAGCATCAACGCCGGGAGATAAATGAGAGAGGAAAAGAAGAGCCTTCGTGCCGCAACGTTGGTCCGGCCCAACAGCAGAAGGAGCGCGAACAGGAGGAATCCGGCCCCGAGTACCGCCGCGGACACGCCGTAAATCATCCCAGCCCCTCCCCATCTGAGAAGGAGAAGTGAGACCGGTATCAACAGACATGTATGGATGATGGCCTGTGTCGCGGTCCTGTTCCCCGCAGCATCCATGACGGCCAGGAGACGGTATCCGGCCCGGGCGTAGTCTTTCCTGTACATCCAGGCGAGCGAAAGAAAGTGCGGCATCTGCCAGAAGAAGAGTATGCCGAAAAGTACAAGGGCCCCTGAGCTGATCTCGTTCGTGGCCGCGGTCCACCCCATGACCGGCGGAAGGGCTCCGGGAATTGCGCCGATAAGCGTGGCCAGCGGGGTGAGCCTCTTCAGAGGGGTGTACAGTGCAAGGTACGTGACGCACGTAAGGGCGGCAAGAAGTGCGGTCAGCATATTGACACAGGCGGCCAGGTAGACTATTCCCCCGCATGAGAGGAGAAGCCCGAACAGGAGTGCCTCGCGGGGAACTATCCGCCCGGAAGGGAGAGGGCGGTTCTCCGTCCGTTTCATCTGCGCGTCGTAGCGGCGTTCGATGTACTGGTTGAGGGCGCCGGATCCGCCGCCGACCATCGCGGTCCCGAGCAGCGTGTGGATCAAACCGGCCCCTTGCAGCACACCCCCCGCGCCAAGATAGTATCCGGCAAGGGCCGTGAGGACGGAGAGAATCGTCAGTTCCGGCTTCGTGAGCGTGATATAGTCCATCGCGCGGGTTCTCTCGAGAGCCAGCGTCCCGCTTCCGCGTGGGGTCAGTTGCGTTCTCATGTCCGTGTCGGTTGAGGAGAGAGGGAAAGATCCGGTTCCGTACCCGGAAGTGCATAGAGGTGGAACGAACGGGCGGCAATGAAAACGCATACGCCGAAAAGCAATGCCCCCGTCGCGACATGGGCCGTTGCAATCTGCACCCCTTTCCCGGTCCAGACCGTGAGGGCTCCCATGAGGAACTGGACCGTGACGAGCATCATCATGACGATGGCCGGTTCACGCAGCCGTTGATCCCCCGGGTGCGCCCGGAGTGTGTGTATCCCGCAGGCAATGACCGTGAATCCCGCCAGGAGTGCGCCTGCTCTGTGGGCAAAATGAATCCAGACTTGCGAGGCCTCCACCGGAGGGAGATCATACAACTCGGTCCGTTGTTCATTGATCCATGAAAGTCCCTCCGCACCGGGCGGGGGAACGAGACCCCCGTACGAGAGCGGAAAATCCGGTATCGCCAGTCCGGCGTCGCTGTGCCTCATCCAGGCGCCGAGAACCAGCTGGAGGAAAACGGCCCCCGCGGCTGCGAGCATGAAGAACCGCGTCTTCCCCGTGACGGGGAGAGGCTCCGCAATCGCCTCCCTCCACCCCCGCGATGTGACGAGGGCCAGTATGACCGTGAGCGAGAAGAAAGACTGGGCGAGGGTCGCATGTGCGACGGAGACCGGGATCGGCAACAGGTACAGCACCGTGAGTCCGCCAAGCACCCCCTGAAGTATGACAGCTCCCAGGGCGGTCACTCCGAGGATTCTCACCCACCGGCGGTCGTCCTTCCGCCAGAGCCACACGGCGAGTATCGTCGTGAGAAGCCCCACAAACGTCGCCACCATCCTGTGGCCATGTTCGTACAGTATCCCTCCCACCATGGGGGGCATCACCTGCCCGTAGGAGAGGGGCCAGTCGGGCACCGCGAGGCCCGAGCCTGTGCTCGTGACAAGTCCGCCTGCGATCACGAGGCAGAATGTCACGCACGCGGTGAAGAAAGCGAAACGGTGCAATGGACGGTTATAATTCACTGTCACTGTGTGATCTGTGATTCCTGATCGGCGATCCACGCCCTGTATTCCTCCGGAGTCTGCACCGTGACGAAACCACGCATCCGGAAGTGCCCCAGCCCGCACAGCTGGGCGCAGGCGATCTCCGTCGGCGTTTCGGGCGCGAGGATCACCTCCGAGATTCCGGCGTCCCGGAGAAGGGGGAGAACGTCATCCGTCAGGGAAGCCCCTTTTGCGAGCACCACCTGCCCGTCCTTTCCCGTGTAATCGGCGAGCGTCACAAGTGTGGCGAGCTCTTCGGGGACTTTCCCGGAGGGCACGAAGAATTTCCTCGCCATCGTGTG
>DASVIU010000497.1:0-2522 GCA_036386275.1 Bacteroidota bacterium
CGAAGCTTCCCCCTTTCATCTCTCCGGTGGGGGTGTTCGTCAATGAAGAGCGGGGGGAAGTCCTTTCGACGATCGCGCAAACCGGGATACGCTGTCTGCAGTTTCACGGAGAGGAACCGCCGGCGGACACGGCCGGCTATCCCGTACCGGTCATCAAAGCCTTCCATGTCGACAATGAGTTCGACCCGTCGGTGATGGCTTCATACCCGCTCGCGGCCTATCTTCTCGACACATCCGTCGCGGGGATGCACGGGGGGACGGGAAAGACGTTTGACTGGAAGAAGGCGAAGGAAGCATCCCGCTTCGGCAGGATCATACTCAGCGGCGGCATCACTCCCGAGAACGCCGCCACCGCCTCCCGCACAGTCCGACCGTACGCGATAGATGTGAACAGCGGGGTTGAGGCTTCCCCCGGGATCAAGGACAGGCAAAGAATCAGAAACCTTTTCGAGAATCTCCGCAATGCGTGAGAGCACGCTTTTATCCCCCATCGAACCGGAGCCGCTATGCTGATACTGATGAAGAATGATGCGACAAAAGAAGACCTGCTCCGTGTAAGGGAAAAGATCGAGACCCTGGGATTCCGTGCCCACGAGATCCCCGGGGCACAGCGGACCGCGATTGGCATCACGGGAAACAAGGGAAAGGTCAGCCCCGAACAGTTCACCACGATGAGCGGCGTGGACGACGCAATCCCTGTTTCCAAACCGTACAAACTCGCAGGGCGGGACGCCAGGAAAGAGAACTCGGAGATCAGCGTCGGCGGAGAGTTGATAGGGGGACGCGAACTGGCGGTCATTGCGGGCCCCTGTTCCGTCGAAAGCTGGGAGCAATTGATAACCACAGCCCGCGCTGTAAAGGAGGCGGGGGCGAAATTCCTCCGCGGCGGAGCCTTCAAACCCAGGAGCTCCCCCTACACGTTTCAGGGGATGAAGGAGGAAGGGCTGGTGCTCCTCAGGGAAGCGAAGGCCGAGACAGGGTTGAAAATTGTCACGGAGGCCAAAGACGTACTCACGCTCTCCGCGGTCGCCGAAGTGGCGGACATGATCCAGATCGGCGCGCGCAACATGAGCAATTTCAGCCTGCTGGAGGCCGCGGGAGATCTCCGGACTCCCATCCTCCTGAAGAGAGGCATATCATCGACGATAGAAGAGCTCCTGATGGCTGCGGAGTATATACTGGCGCGAGGGAACCTGAACGTGATCCTCTGCGAACGGGGGATCAGGACGTTCGAACCTTCGACCCGCTACACGCTCGACCTCAACGCGGTCCCTGTGGTCAAGAAGCTTTCTCATCTTCCGATCATCGTCGATCCGAGCCACGGTATCGGCATGTGGGACGGGGTGACAGCGATGGCTCTGGCCGGTGTGGCTGCAGGTGCGGACGGGCTGATGATCGAAATCCACCCTCATCCCTCGGAGGCCCTCTCCGACGGATACCAGTCGCTGAAGCCGGAACGGTTCAGGGATCTGATGGACAGGGTGCGCCGCATGGCGGATGTCCTCGACCGGTCTCTTGCCGTGGAGGTCCCGCGATGACCGTTGAACAGAGAGAAGCGATACTCTCATGGCCTGACAGGAGGGGATACTTCGGGCTTTACGGCGGACAATTTGTCCCCGAGACTCTCGTTCCTGCACTCCGTGAGCTCGAGTCGATGTACGAGTCTGTCAGGAACGACCCCTCCTTCCAGGAAGAATATCTCGGTCTGCTGACAGACTATGCGGGGCGGCCGACTCCCCTCACGTTCGCTGCCCGTCTGACAGGACACTACGGGAGGGGGAGAGTCTATCTGAAACGGGAGGACCTCTGCCACACGGGTGCGCACAAGATCAACAACACTGTGGGGCAGATCCTCCTCGCGATGAGGTCGGGGAAGACGCGCATCATTGCCGAAACCGGGGCGGGGCAGCACGGCGTGGCAACTGCAACCGTTGCGGCGAAGATGGGGCTCGAATGCTGCGTGTACATGGGTGAGGAAGATGTGGCGCGCCAGCAGCTGAATGTACGCCGCATGGAGATGCTCGGCGCCAGGGTGGTGACAGTGCGCTCGGGAAGCAGGACGCTGAAAGACGCGACGAGTGAGGCGATCCGCGACTGGGTTTCTAACGTGGGAGACACGTTCTATATCATCGGGTCGGTGGTGGGGCCGCACCCCTACCCGCTGATGGTCCGGGATTTTCAGTCGGTGATCGGACGGGAAACTTCCGCCCAGGTCGCGAAGGCGGAGGGGAAGTCTCCCGATCACCTGCTGGCATGCGTGGGGGGAGGAAGCAACGCGATAGGACTGTTCCATCCTTTTCTGGGGACGCGTGCGAGCATGACGGGGGTCGAAGCGGCGGGGGAGGGACTCGACTCGGGGCGGCACGCTGCGACGCTCACGAAGGGACGCCCGGGTGTGCTTCACGGCTCGCTCAGTTATCTCCTGCAGGACGCAAACGGGCAGGTCCAGCTTGCACATTCGATCTCCGCAGGACTGGACTATCCCGGTGTCGGCCCGGAACACAGTGCGTTGAAAGACTCGG
>DASVIU010000498.1:0-2978 GCA_036386275.1 Bacteroidota bacterium
CCTGTCAAGCTGCGGGTCGGCAAATGAGAACGAAATCGCAGGGTCATAGCCGAACACGACGGAGCCGTACAGCTTCTGGTTCCGCCCCCGGAAATTGTAGTGGAGCAGCCCGCCGCCGAAGTAGAACTTGTGCGTGTCCCCGTCGCGGAATCCGAAGATCGGGAGGGGGACAAGGTACCAGCGCTCGCGGACATCGACAAAAAGGAAATGCTGCGTACCCAGAGAATCGTACAGAATGTCGACGCGCGTGAACAGCCCCAGGCTGTAGATGCGCCCCCTGTCGTATTCGATGGCTTCGTAGGTGAGAATCGAGCCCGGTTTGATCGTCATCTCGTCCAGGATGACGTACGCCTCGGTCTTGTCGTTCCCCCCTACGATGATCGTGTCGACGACCCCGAGGGCGGGTGAGGCAGCACGGACGGTGTCCTGCGCCGCGGCCCCCGCATGTAAGAAGAAAACGAGGGCGACGATTCCCGCAGATGTGTGGAGCCCGCGCAGGCGCGTCGGAAGGGGGGAGGAGAAGGTCATGAGATCAGCCGCCGGTGTTCCACCATGATACACCGATCGAGGACAACGTCCAGGCCCGCAGCGGAGGCCCGCTTTGCCGCGTCCTCGTCCACGGTGTCGAACTGCAACCAGAGGGCGCGGGCTCCGGAGCTTATGGCCGAAGCGGCGATCGCCGGAACGTACTCGGGGCGCCGGAAGACGTTGACGATATCGACCGGGTGGCCGATGCTCTCGAGGTCCGGGAACGCCGCCTGGCCAAGGACTTCGCGGACCGTGGGGTTCACCGGCATGATCATATATCCCTGCTGCTGGAGGTACAGGGCCACGCGGTGGCTGTCGCGGTGCGGAGTGCCGGAGAGGCCCACGACCGCGATCGTGCGGGATCGCCTCAGGAGAGACGCGATTTCGGTATCAGTGTTGAGAATGGCCATGAACTGTTCATGCAAGGTGTTCGAGTGCCTGCGCGGCGGCGGCCTGCTCCGCCTCTTTCTTGTTCTTCCCCGACCCGCGTCCCCTCCGGCCGTCGCTCAGGGAGACCTCGACGGTAAATGTCCTGTCGTGATCAGGCCCCTCTTCCAGGACAATGGTGTACCGCGGGATCCCGAGGCCGTTTCCCTGCGAGTATTCGAGAAGTATGCTCTTGTAGTTGTCGTCCGCGGTGACGACGGTGCCGCTTTTCAGGGCGCTCAGGACCCGTCGTTCCACGAATTGCCGTGCCGCGTCGAATCCGCCGTCCAGGTAGATCGCGGCGATGACGGCCTCGAATGTATCCGCGGCGATGGTGTCCTGCCCCTTCCCTGGGCCGCTCGTCGCGCTGGGGCTTGTGAGTATGAAGTCCGTGAGTCCGATCGCTTTCGCGTATGCCGCCAGCGCTTTCCTGTTGACGAGGCGGGAGCGTATCTTTGTCAGGTCGCCCTCTTCGGCCCGGGGGTAGTGATGGAAGAGGTACTCGCCGACGATCAGGTTCAGTATCGAATCCCCGAGGAATTCCATCCGTTCATTGGAGGAGCCGGCGTGATGCTTGTGCTGGAGGTACGAACGATGCAGGAGCGCGTGCACGAAAGTGCCGTCCTCCCGGATCCGATAATCGATCCTCCGTTCGAACTCCCTGAGGCGTTCCCTGAGAAGGGGGTGGGTATCATCGCCGGCGACCGCCGCGGGTCGGTCCGGCCGCCGGAACAGCCTTGCAATGAGTCGACGCAACTGCTTCATGCAACCGTCAGTCGGTGTATTTTTTCACCAGCAGCGTGGCGTTATGGCCGCCGAATCCGAACGTGTTGCTGAGGGCGTACTGCACAACCCGTTTTACAGCGACGTTGGGGGTGTAGTCAAGGTCGCACGCGGGGTCGGGATATTCGTAATTGATCGTCGGGGGGATAATGTCGTTCTTGCACGCCAGTATCGCCGCGATAGCCTCCACCGCCCCGGCCGCCCCGAGAAGGTGGCCTGTCATCGACTTGGTTGAGCTGACCTTCATTCTGCGCGCGTGCTCGCCGAAGACCGTCTTGATCGCCTGTGTCTCGCTGATGTCGCCGAGCGGAGTCGACGTCCCGTGGACATTGATATAATCCACTTTGTCGGGTGTAATGTCGGCGTCTTTCAACGACCGGCGCATCGAGCGAACCGCCCCATCGCCCCCCTCTGGCGGTGCGGTGATGTGGTGGGCGTCGGCCGTGAATCCAATCCCCACCATCTCGCAATACACCCTGGCCCCCCGGGCTTTCGCATGTTCGAGCTCTTCCAGTATCACCGCGCCCCCTCCCTCGCCCATCACGAACCCGTCCCGCTCGGCGTCAAAGGGCCTGCTCGCCTTCTCCGGGGCGTCATTGCGCTTGGAGAGAGCCCGCATGGCATTGAATCCGCCGAGCCCCATCGGAGTGATGGGCGCCTCGGACCCGCCGCAGACCATCACCTCTGCGTCGCCGTACTGGACGATCCTGAACGCGTCGCCGATGGCGTGCGACGCCGTGGCGCATGCCGACACGGTGGCGTAGTTCGGGCCCTTGAATCCGTGTTTGATCGAAATGTTTCCGCTTGCGATGTCCGGGATGAGCATGGGGATAAAAAACGGGCTGATCCGTCCGGGACCGCCTCCCATCAGATTTTTGAACTGCGTGTCGTAGGTGGCCATCCCGCCGATGCCGGATCCGAAGATCACGCCGTAGCGGTCCGGGTCCTCCCCCTGGAGGGAGATACCCGCGTCCGCGATCGCCTGGTCGCACGAGATCAGCGCGAACTGGGCGAACGGGTCCATGCGCTGTGCGCCCTTCCTGTCGAGAAAATCCGGCGCCTTGTAGTTCTTCAGCTCACAGGCGAAGTGCGTGTCGTATAGGGACGTGTCAAAGTACGTGATGGGGGCCGCGCCGCTCTTTCCCGCAAGCAGGCTGTTCCAGAACTCCTGCACGGAATTGCCGATCGGAGTGACGGCTCCGAGTCCCGTGACGACGACTCTGCGTCTGCCGTTGGTGCTC
>DASVIU010000499.1:0-4448 GCA_036386275.1 Bacteroidota bacterium
TATGAGCCTTTAAACGATGACATATCTATTTTGAGTAGCCCAAAAAAAATAGCCCTTTTCGGGCAATATTCTACCCACCAGCATCCACTTTTACCCACCGATGCATCGTAAGATATTCAATTGGTCAACAAAGTCAAGTTAATAATGCTGGAAACGGGGCTCTTTCGGTGAGATTTCGTGGGTTTTGTGGGTGGGGGAAGTGTCAGCCCGTTCCCCCCGCCACTTCGGGATGTTCCGTCGGGTGCATCTGTTCGAGGATGAGAAGGGATTTTGTTACTTTCTCCCCGGGGTCCTGAATTCCCGTGAGCTGTACTCGTAATCTGAGGGTGTTCCCTTCCTGCCGGAGTGTCGCGCTTTTTTTCTGCATGAGGGGGACCATCGACATGATCTTCTGAAACGTGCCGCCTTCATAGAACCCGGTATCTGATTCCGGGGGAAAATCCGCTTCAAGCTGGTTCCCCTTCACGCTCAGCTTCCTGAACCCGATTCTGACCGCCGCAAGCCGCAGCCGCACCATACCGAAGAGATTCTGGATTTCGGCCGGAAACTTTCCGAAGCGATCCTGCATTTCATTCTGGACCTCCTCCAGCTGTTCGTTGCTTGAGAGAGCATAGAGCCTCCGGTAGACCGCAAGCCGTTCTTCTTCGCTCTGGAGATAGGACTCGGGTATGAATGCGCTGAGATCGGTTTCCACCACCGCCTCCCTTTGCTGCGCGCGGAAACCGCTCTCCTTCTCGAAGAGCCCTTTGAATTCCTCTTCTTTGAGCTCCCGAACCGCATCCTCGAGTACCCGGGTGTAGGTCTCGAACCCCATGTTTTCTATGAACCCGCTCTGTTCCGCACCCAGCAGGTTTCCCGCGCCCCGGATCTCCAGGTCTCGCATGGCCAGGTTGAACCCCGACCCGAGCTCGGTGAATTCCTCGACGGCCTGAAGCCGTTGGACAGTCGGCCTGGGAAGTGAGGAGACGGGGGGGGTGAGAAGATATGCATATGCCTGCGCATTGGACCTCCCGACCCGCCCCCGGAGCTGATACAATTCCGCCATGCCGAATCTGTCGGCGCGGTTGATGAAGATGGTGTTGACGTTGGGAATGTCCAGTCCCGATTCTATGATTTTTGTCGCGACAAGTATATCACACCGCTTCTCCATGAACGCCATCATGACCTCCTCGAGGGCGTGCGCGGGCATCTGCCCGTGGGCAGACCGGAGCCGTACCCCGGGGAGTATGGCCTGGAGCCTCCCGGCCACGTCGTCTATGGACTGAACCCTGTCGTGGACGAAGTATGCCTGCCCGCCCCTCTGGAGTTCCTTCTGAACGGCATCCCTGATGACGTCATCGTTCCACTGCAGTATCTCCGTGATGACCGGGAGCCTGTTCCGCGGGGGCGTGGCAATGACGGAAAGATCTCGCGCACCCATGAGCGAAAAATGAAGTGTGCGCGGGATCGGCGTCGCGGTCAGGGAGAGCGTATCCACTTCCGTTTTCATCTGCCGGATTCTTTCTTTCGCGGCAACGCCAAAGCGGTGCTCTTCGTCCACGATGAGCAGGCCGATATTCCTGAAGGCGACGTCCCGCGAGAGGATCCTGTGTGTCCCTATCACGATATCGATCCCTCCCTCTCCGAGTCTCCCGATGATCCCCCCCTGATCGCTCTTGGTGCGGAACCTGGAGAGAACATCCAGATGTACGCCATAGCGTGCGAGCCGGTCCCGGAATGTGTTGAAGTGCTGCATGGCGAGGATGGTGGTGGGTACGAGCACGGCCACCTGCTTCCCGTCGAGAACCGCTTTGAACGCGGCGCGCACGGCAACTTCGGTCTTGCCGAACCCGACGTCTCCGCAGATCAGGCGGTCCATCGGATGGGGCTCCTCCATGTCCTTCTTCACGTCCATCGTCGCTTTCGCCTGATCGAACGTGTCTTCGTACATGAAGGATGCCTCCAGCTCCTTCTGCCATGGTGAGTCGGGGGAGAACGCAAATCCCTGTGACTTCTTTCTCCGCGCATACAGGCCGATGAGTTCCCGCGCGATGTCCTTCACTTTTTTCTTGGCGCGGTTCTTCAGTTTCTCCCACTCCGCGCTTCCCAGGCGCGAGAGCGCCGGGACGTGTCCCTCCCTCGAAGAATACTTCTGGAGCTTTCCGACATAGTTGAGATTCACGAACAGGGTGTCGCGCGCGTCGTACAATATCTTGACGACTTCCTGTTCTGCGCCGCCAACGCTGATGTGCTTCATGCCGTCGTACCGGCCGATCCCGAAGTCCTGGTGAACAACAAAGTCCCCCCTGTGAAGCATATGGAGGTCCCGTTCGGTGAGCCCTTTGAACTTCGGCGCGCGCTTTCTTCCCCGGCGTTTTAGGCGGTTGAAGATCTGGTGTTCGGTATACACCGCCAGGAGCGCGCCGGGGACAATGAAGCCGCCGTGGAGCGCTTCGAGAGTGTAATTGAGGCTCCCCGTTTCCACGGAGGGTGCCTCGTCAGACTCCCCCGGACCTTTCCCACCCGGGAAGCTGTTCAGCAGGTCACGCAACCGGGCAAGCTCGGCGTTTGTGTCGGAAGTGAAGTACACGGAATACGCCTGCCGCTGCATCGCGGCCAGATCCTTTTGGAGCGCAGCGATGCTGCCGTTGAACGCGGGCTGAAGTCTGCCGCCAAAATCGATCACGGGCGTCCGCGCGGGGGGGAGAGAACGGAACGAGATTCGGGGGAACAACTCGAGAAGTTCCGTCAGGAGCCCGGGCCGGATGCATTCTTTCCCCGGCACACCTTTTTCGATCTCCCGGGTGATCAGATCCGGTTCATCCATTATTACCAGTGCGTCATCGCGCAGGTACTCCAGGAGCGACGACGTGCGAAGTTCCCCCGCCGTACGCGACGCGAAGAGGTCGGGGACAATCGTCGTCCCGGACAGATCGCGGATGGACCGTTGTGAGACAGGGTCAAATTCACGGATCGATTCTATTTCATCCCCGGCGAACTCTGCCCGGATGGGGTTGTCCCCGGCGAACGTGAACACGTCAAGGATCCCTCCCCTGACGGAGAAGTCGCCGTGAGTCTCCACAAAATCCTTCTGTTCGAAACCGGATTCTCTCAGCATGCGGAGGAGCTCCGTGAAGTCGGCCCGCTCTCCCTTCACGAGATGAATGACCTCTTTTGAGATAACGGAGGAGGGCGGAAGCGCGATTGCCATTCCCCGCGGAGGGGTGACCACCACGGCGGCGGGCGCCTCCACGAGCGAACGGAGCGCCTGCACATCCGGCACTCCGGCATCCGGCGGTCGCAGGTGCCCGGCAGAAGAGGCGGCGGCGAAAAGATGCACGGCATCCATCCCCAGGAGAAGGGAGAGGTCGTCCCGCATCCGCTCCGCAGAGGCGTCGTCACTGGTGATGAACAGGACCTGGCAAGCGCGCTGGTCGCGGATCCCCGCCACGACAAGCGCGGCGAGTGAACCGGCCACGCCGGTAACGGTGATGTCCCGCAGGTCGGACTGGCTCAGCGACTTGAAGGCCTCAAGGCCTTCGACGCTATGTCGTATTCTTTCGATCATTGTTCGTACAAAACATACTCCACCCCTCCGGGGCCGCGTTACCGCGTAAGCACCGGAAGGGTTTGCTTGTGTTCTTACCCAGGACCCGGAGCGACGCCTGTCACCCCGCCTTCGCCGGAGGGTTGCCTGATCTCTTGTTCAAAGCGATGGCGCCCCGCACGGTTCCCCCGGCCTGTATGATCATTTTCCTGGCTTCTTCGGGCGGGATACCCGCTGCAGCCATCACGATGCCGGTCTTCACGTGACCACCCGACTGTTCGAGGATCTCGGAGGCCCGTTCATAGGAAACCCCCGTGGCAAGGACGATGATCCGTTTTGCCCGCTCGACGAGTTTCCTGTTCGTCAACTGGAGATCGACCATCATGTTCTCATACACCTTTCCCAGTTTCACCATTGCTGTTGTTGTCAGCATGTTGAGAACGAGTTTCTGGGCTGTGCCCGATTTCATACGGGTCGATCCCATCAATACCTCCGCCCCCACCTCAGGACAGATTGCGACGTCGACTTCAAGGTCGAATTCCGACCGGGGATTCGTGGTGATATAGATTGTCTTCGCCCCCAGCTCACGGGCCCGGTTCACCGCGGAAACGACAAAGGGGGTTCTCCGGCTCGCTGCTATCCCGCAGACAACGTCCCGGGCATTGACACCCTGGCCATCCACGTCGAGCCGGGCCTGCTCGATGTCATCTTCCGCTCCCTCCTGGGACCTGAACATCGCCGGTTGACCCCCTGCGATGATGCCGCGGACTATTCCGGGATCCGTCCCGAACGTCGGGGGACATTCTGAAGCGTCGACAACACCGAGTCGCCCGCTCGTTCCGGCGCCGAAATACAGAAGCCGGCCGCCGTTCTTCAGAGCATGGACAATGATCTCCACCGCTTCCGCGATGTACGGTATCTC
>DASVIU010000500.1:0-1754 GCA_036386275.1 Bacteroidota bacterium
TAAATCTGCGCGTGCCAGGGAATGGCAATGTGCAGTGTGTTCAACTAATTCAGTCTCGGCCATGAAACAGGGAATTGAAGAATTCATAACGCGCAAGCGCATCGCCGTCGTCGGGCTGTCGAGGAACGGCAAGAAATTTGGCAACAGTGCCCTGACGGAGCTTTCGAAACGGGGATACGAGGTTTTTGGCGTGCATCCGGAGGCAGAAGAAATCGCTGGCACGAAGTGTTATCCGAACCTGACCGCATTGCGCGGGAAGGTGGATGCAGTGGTGATCTGCATCTCGCCGGGAGGGGTTGCCCCCGTCCTCCGGGAGGCGGCAGCGATCGGGTTGAATAACGTCTGGTTACAACAGGGGGCCGAGTCTCCCGATTCGATCGCTCTGGCAAAAGAGCTCAAACTCAATCTCGTTACGGGAAGATGCATACTCATGTACGCACCCCCTGTTGAAGGGTTTCATTCGTGGCACCGGGCGATCTACCGCATTTTCGCGAAATTGTAACAACAGCCCTCGATGAAGAAATACATACTGGATGTCAGGTCGGAGACCGGCACCACGGTGCTGAAGAAGGTAAGAGTGGTCGTCATCACCACCGTGATGCTCTCGTTTATCTCCTACTGGAGGGCGGCGGCGATCGTCTTGTCGGACCTGGCGTCGAGTGCGTACTACGCTCTCGGCATCGCGGAGAAGGCGGTCGGAGCGTCCGCTCCATGGTTCATTCTGTTTGTCATGATCTTCGCGTATGGGATTCGCGCCGTTTATATCGAATCATCGAGCATGTTTGTGCGGGGAGGCGTCTACAAGGTAGTCCATGAAGCCCTCGGTGAGACGGCAGCCAAGTTCTCCGTATCGGCCCTGCTGTTCGATTATCTCATCACCGCTCCCATCAGCGCGGTGTCTGCGGGTCAGTACATCGCGGGGCTTGTGAACTCCCTCCTGGGTTCCGCCGGGAGCGCGTTCAGAATTCCGCCGGATACTACGGCGATGCTGATCGCCATTGTCATCGAACTCTACTTCTGGCGGAAAAACCTGATAGGAATTGAAGAGTCGAGCGGAAAGGCGCTCAGAATATTCCAGATCACAACGGTTCTCGCGGTCGTCCTGTTTGTCTGGTCGATCGTGACGATTGCCGTCCGGGGTGCATCACTCCCTCCCTTCTCCGTGGTCCTCTCAAGCGATGCCCTGGGGCTGCTGAAGGGGGTTGACTGGTTGAGGACGATTGGCGTGGTGGGCGTTCTGGTCGGATTGGGACATTCGATACTTGCCGTCAGCGGAGAGGAAACACTCGCGCAGGTCTACCGGGAAATAGAAGCGCCGAAACTGAAGAACTTGCTGAAGACCGGTATGATCATCTTTGTGTTCGCGCTTATGTTTACAGGCATCAACTCGCTTTTTGCCTCGATGATCGTCCCTCCGGGGGAACTCCTCGGCCTCTATAATGACAATGTGCTCAGCGGACTGGCAATGCATCTCCTCGGCAGCCGTCCGGTGCTCCTCGGACTCCAGGCATTTGTCGTCGTGGTCGGGTTTCTCATCCTCGCCGGTGCGGTCAATACCGCTCTGATCGGCGCAAACAGCGTGCTGAACAGGGTGGCTGAGGATGGGGTGCTTCACTCGTGGTTTCGAAAGCCTCACGACAAATTCGGTACAACCTACCGCATTATCCACACACTGGCACTCCTTCAGATTTTCATCATCATCGTGACGCGGGGGGATGTATTTGCGCTTGGCGAGGCCTATGCGTTCGGCGTGG
>DASVIU010000501.1:0-2807 GCA_036386275.1 Bacteroidota bacterium
AGGGATGCCGAAACTCCGCGCCAGGTCGACAAATTTCTGATGACGGGGGCGGATGTGCCTGCGAAAGAGGGGGAGACTGACCATGGGCCCACGCTGCGTCCCCAGATCCTCACCCAGCCACATGACGTCAAGCTTCCCTGCCGCTTTTTCCAGCATCCTGCCATAGATTTCAAGCTGGACGCCGTTTTTCCGGTCCATGAACAGGAGCGCCGCCGGTTCGTCCGTCATCAGGTCGAGCAACGTTTGTTCCATCGTCCTGATCATCCCGGCGGTGTTGATCATATCCCCCGCCCCGGGGTTCCCGATGAGGAGACAGTAGTCCTTCATCCTCTCGCATTCGGCGAGGGCCGCGGCGTAGTCGAACTGATCGGGGGATGGCATCGGCCAGCGCGCGACAGTCTCCTCGTCCGCCTCCTTCAGGGGAAAGTCGCAATAATCCCAGTAACCCCCGGCGTCATGTTCCACCCAGCGGGTCCGTATCCCCCAGATGTCGATTTTTCGACCCGGGATCTCCGGATGCAGCGGAGGTCCCGTGTACTGCGGGATAATCTCGAAGAAATCAACACCGAGCAGACGCCGGAGGCCCTCGTCGTCGTCCGGGCGGAGCCCGAAGTGTTTTTTCAGACGGCCATCGATGCCGGGATTGGCAAGATAATCGATCGGAACGCGATCAGGGATACCGTGCCGGAAAGTGGTCAGGACGCGTTCTTTGGACGTCATGGAAGACAAGGAGAATTCTTTATGAAGATACTGGATTTCCGGGAACATTCAAAGATGCGGCGCCCGCAACGCCCGGGGCTCCTGTTGACGAATTTGCGATTGAACGGGGGGAGTGTATATTCAAAACATCATTTCTAGTTCATCACATCCGATCCGACTCCCATGAATCGCTTACTTCTCACGCTTTGCGCATTGCTGGCTGCTGTCGCCATCGTCACCGGACAGGGACACGAATTTTATGTCTCCCCCTCAGGCAATGACACCTGGTCAGGAAAATTCTCTTCGCCGAATACAAACAAAACCGACGGACCCTTTCGAACGCTTGGCGGAGCACGGGATGCGCTGAGGTCGCTGAAGGAGAAAGGGCTGCTCTCCGGCGGAGTGACGGTGAATGTGCGCGGAGGGACATACGCGATTGACAACACATTTCTCCTTACTGCGAGAGATTCGGGGACAGGTTCCTGGCCGATGATCTGGCGTGCGTACCGGGAAGAAGAGGTATTCCTGAGCGGCGGGCGGACGATTGCCGGTTTCAGGCCCGTCACGGATCCCACGGTTCGCGCCCGACTCGGCGAGACGGCCCGGACACACATCCTCGTTACAGACCTCAAAGCTCAGGGGATCTCGGGTTACAGCGAAATCGGTCAGCGCGGCGGACCCCCGATGGAACTCTTCGTCAACGGAAAGAGGATGACCGTCGCCCGTTATCCGAACGAAGGGTGGCTTCACATCGCCGACGTGCCGCAGAGCGGAGACACTTTGTACAACAAGGGACTTGAACGGGAAAAACGGTATGACGGGGTCCCGGCGGGAAGACACTACGGGCGGATCACGTACGAGGGGAACGAACCCTCGCGCTGGAGTATGAGCGACGACATATATGTGCATGGATACTGGACGTTCGACTGGAGCGATTCGTACCAGCGGATCCAGACCATCGATACCGCAAGGCGGGAAATCACGCTCCGGCCCCCCCACCACTGGTACGGCTATACGAAGAACCAGCGGTTCTACTTTCTGAACGTGCTGGAAGAGCTGGACTCTCCGGGCGAGTGGTACATGGACAGGTCCCGCGGGCTCCTCTACGTCTGGCCGCCGGAGTCGATCAAAGAGGCGGACGTTTCGATACTTGAAAAGCCGCTCGTGGAGATTGACAGTTGTTCGTGGACTCTAATTGAAGGAATGACGTTCACGTACAGCCGGCGGGAGGGGATACGGATGCGGGGTGGGCATGACAACACCGTGTCAGGATGTGCTTTTTCAAACCTCGGCGGAGATGCGGCGACAATCGAAGGGGGATTTCACCACGGGATCGTCTACAGTACGATACACGACGTCGGTCTCGGCGGGATTCTCATGAATGGCGGAGACAGAAAAACGCTGACGCCGGGAGGGCATTACGCCGAGGATAACAGAATATATGATTACAGCAAGTGGCTCCGCACCGGCCAGTATGCCGTCGTTATGGAAGGCGTCGGCCAGCGCGCCGCGCACAACCTGATACACGATTCTCCCTTCGAAGGGATCGCGATACGGGGGAACGACAACATTATCGAGTACAACGAGTTCCATGATCTTATGAAAGAGACAGGTGATGCGGGGGCGATACACACCGGGCGAGACTGGACGTGGCAGGGAAACGTGATACGGTACAACTATTTCCATGATCTGAAGGGGCCGGGACTCCACGGTGTGATGGCGGTGTACCTGGACGACTGGGCAAGCGGTTTTACGGTGAAAGGGAACCTCTTTTACAGGGCAGGGCGATCGACGATGATCGGCGGGGGGAGATTCAACACCGTGGTGGAAAACATCTATGTCGAGTGCAGTCCCTCCCTCCATGTCGACGCACGAGGGCTCGGCTGGGCCTCGTACTATTTTGAAGGGACCCCGAAGCTGCTGTACACCGAGATGGACGACATGAAGTACAACGAACCGCCGTACAGCACCCGGTATCCGGGACTGCTCCACATGGAGGACAGCACACCCGCCGTCCCGAAGTACAATACGATCACCCGGAATATTTCATACGGGGGGCGGTGGATGGATGTGTACGACTACCTCGCATTCGACCTGTCCGTCGTGAC
>DASVIU010000502.1:0-2342 GCA_036386275.1 Bacteroidota bacterium
AAGGAAGAAGCGGAAGAAAGCAATACGGTCGTCTTTCTCCCGGGCGGAAAGAAGTGGGAGCACGGAGATATTCTCCCGGGGAGTTCCATTCTTGTCCCGAAGAAAATCGAAAAACCCGATACGTTGCTTCCCATTATTCGCGATCTGGCCACCATTCTTGTCAGCCTTGCCGCGTTGACGGTGGCAGTGATTCAGGTGACGAAGTAGAGTGTATGAATGTACGAACCAGGGATGACTTCATGAGCGTACCAGACGAGAGCGCGCACACTACAAGACGCAAGCTGCACGAGACTCTGGCGCCTGTTTGGCAGCACCGGAAGATTATTCTCTTCGTTGCGCTGGGCCTTGCCCTGGTGACGGGGATTGTGAACTTCCTTGTGCTCGATCTGACCTATAAGGCTTCGGCGTCGCTCCTTCCCGAGACTGACAAAGCCAAGCTGGGGGGCTTGAGCCAGTTTTCCGGACTTGCCCAGCTTGCGGGGGTCAGCGTGCCGGGTTCGGAGATTTCGCGGCTCTATCCGATCATCCTGGCAAGCGAAACGGTTCTCCGCCCGGTCATTCTGGCAAAATACAAAACTACGCGCTACAGCGACTCGGTGGACCTGATCCAGTACTTTGAACTCACAAAGAAGACCCGCGAAGAGAATATCGACGCGGCCTTGCGGGAACTCGCGGGGCGCATGACCACGACGTACGAGACGAAGACGAGTACAGTCGTCGTGACGATTGAGATGGAAGAACCACAGCTGGCGGCGGACGTGTTGAACGCGATCATCGGGGGGCTGGATCTCTTCATGCGGCTCAAGAGGATCAACACCGCATCGGAGCAGGGGAAGTGGATCAGTTCGCGCCTCACGGAGGTGGAGAAAGAACTGCGTTCAACTGAAGATGCGCTCAAGACTTTCAGCGAACGAAACAGGCGCGTGGCGGATTCACCCGAACTCCTGCTCATTCAGAATCGCATGCTCCGTGAAATCAAGGTCAAATCCACCGTCTACGAGGAACTGAAGAGGCAGTACGAGCTGGCGAAGATCGAAGAGATCAAGAATATTTCCATTGTGAATGTGCTGGACGGGGCGCGGGCGCCTGTGCGCAAAGAGCATCCCAAACGGGCGACCAACACGGTTCTAGCGTTTCTCCTGGGACTCTTCGGGATGTCTGCGTGGTATGCGATGAAGCCTGTGTACGAAGGAAGAGTCCGTGCGTTTATTGCCGGCGTGAAGGGGAGGGTTGCGTGAGAGTGACAAAACACAATCGACAATCGTGGATCCACACTCCGCAATTGTCGATTGTTTCGTGCTCCCGACAGGATTCGAACCCGTACTAAGTGATCCGTAGTCACTCGTGCTATCCATTACACCACGGAAGCATTAAAGTTCAATATACGCACCCTCCGTTCGATATGCAAGAGCCCTCGCCGGGAAATCACCGGAAAACCCTCCCCTTGCTTCTTCCGCACGCTCTTCTTATCTTCTCTTCAGTTATCAGTCGCCAATTGTCAGGATCGTTTGTCAATTATCAGTTTCGGTTGTCAATTGTCCATTCTCCATCTGGATTGTCAATTTCGGTTGTCAATTGTCCATCGTGGATTGTCAATTGTTAAGGGGCTGTAGCTCAGTTGGGAGAGCGCCTCGTTCGCAACGAGGAGGTCGTCGGTTCGACCCCGATCAGCTCCACTGAGGTCAAGTCCTGTGCAACCGTAAGGTGCTCAACCCCGCCAGGTCCGGAAGGAAGCAACGGTCGGCGCCCCAAGGTGTGACGCAGGGTAGCTTGACCTCTTTCTGTTTGTGGTATCCTTGCAAACATCAACCAAATTTCGTAGCTTACCCCTTGAGCGTTCAGGTGATGGATGAAGCGACGCGCCGCTTCCCTCTATACTGACGCGGGGGCAAAACGAATATACGTGCAATTCATCCCACAGTACGGTTAACGATAGGGGTATGACGTGATCACAACCGTGTGTCTCTCGTTCCTGCTCGAGAGCCTGCTCACTTCGTTCCGGATCCGTGGGGATCGCCGGCCAAATATGCTGGCATTCAGCTTACCTATGACAGTTCCGTATGAAGAAAGAGATTATTATCAACGCTGCCGCCAACGAGACGCGCATCGCAATCACCGAAGAAGGGCGCCTGGCAGAGCTCTTTGTTGAAACTACCAACAAAGAAAAAATGGTGGGGGATATTTACTTTGGCAAAGTAGCCAAGGTAATGAGCGGCATCAAGGCAGCATTCATCGATTTGGGTCTGGGGCAGGACGGGTTTCTGCATTTTTCCGACATCGGCAACCGATTTGACGAGTATACGGCAATGATCGGTGACGATGACGAGGAGGATGCGGAGGGT
>DASVIU010000503.1:0-3460 GCA_036386275.1 Bacteroidota bacterium
ATGCCAGAGCCTGGAGTTTTCGGTGACGAACCACGTTTTCTTCTTCCCACCCGGCAATTTGATTGTGACGGTGGCAATGTATCCCGATGCCGTCAGAGAAACGGCAGGAGGAGTTTCAAACGCGGATTTCTCCCCTGTGCCTGGCCCCGGACCTGGCCCCGGACCTGGAGAGAGCTCCCCGATGCTCGTGGCCCAGCGCCCGTGCTCCTTCCTGAATCCAACCTGCGCGTGATAGACAGACATCAGGGCGTCCTGCGCCGGTCTGGAGAGGTCGGGCTTGAAGGCGGAGGGCTTCGCCCCGGACCCGCCGAACTGTATGTACCCCCACCTCTCCGGCTGGTGCATATCCACCACTCCCTGTGGTGACCAGACCCAGTTGTCCTCTTTTGTCCCTCCGACTTTTCTGTAGCTCCCACCGGCGGTCTCCACCTGCCATTCGACACGCGAGAAGTTGATGCGCCATTGGTCCCCCCTGTTCGGGGGGGCCGGGCGGCGGGCAAATTCCCCCAGAGCTTTCCAGGGCATCGCGATCTCCACTGTCCATCCGGAATCGGTGTCGGCCGGATTGTTCAGCGTCCCGTGTATGCGCACAGCCGTTTTCAGGCCCGCGATGTCCCAGCCGTCCCTCGCCCGGCCTCCATCCCTGTAAGGAGTTGCGAGGAACAGGTCCCATACCGTGTTCAGCGCGTTTATTTCCATTTCGTAGTATTGATGGTTGTCACCGTTCGGGTCCAGGAACACTTCGAAATCGTTGTCGTAAAAAATGACCGTGTCCCGTTTTGTGAGCGTTGCCCAGACATGCGGCTCCTGGAGATCTGCGCCGATGTAGAGATAGTCGGTGTCCCACAACATCTTCACCCGCGTGCGGAACCTCGGGGCGGGCCGGGCATCCCCTTCGATATCCACGAAATCGCCGGTCCACGGCGCAGCGCGCCAGGCCCGTTCGTCCAGGACGCCGTCGATCAGCATCGGTCCGGCGGCAAACCGGCAGACGTATCCCTTCGGATGCTGACCGCCGCAGGCGGGAGATCTAAAGAAGATCAGGAGTGAGAGGAAACCCGCGCAGAGCGCGGCAGCAGCCGTGAAGGGATGACCGGAGCGGTTCACCGTATCGGGGCGTTCATGTGGGTCTCAGCGGGGCCCGACCTTCAGAGACCTGATGATTTCTTCCAGGAGCGCCAGGTCGGGGGTAAATTTCTTCGCCGGAAGCTTGTTGAGCTTCTCGGCCGTCTGCTTCACGTACTCCTCATATCCCGCCCGGAACGCGGCCGCGTTATCAACCCGCCCGGAGGCAGGGATCCCCTGAGCAGCCACGGGAAAAACTGCGGAGACGTACCACGCATTGTCGTCGGTTAATCCCTGAAATGTGTAAACGAGAAGCTCGTTGTTGATCGGGCTCTGCTCCTGATCGTACTGCGTCAGAAACAACACACCCCGCCCGTCCCTGAACCTGACAAGTCTCTTCCTCCCGACGAACAACTGCCGTTCGTCGGCCCACGGAAGAAAGGGGATGGATTCCGCTGGCGACACTGCGCGGCGTCCCAGCAACCTGTCGAGGTCGTTGACCGCCCGGTGCACGGTCGGAAATTCCCCATCGAACCCGGGGTCCGAGGGATCGGATGTCGGGAAGATGGAGATCTGCGGAAGCGCGTACATGGAGGAGGGCTCGCGGTGGAGGCGCCCGGCGTACGAATCGCGGAGGGTGATTACAATGTGCTGCGGGGCCACTCCGTCCGGCTTGTCGGTCTTCTCCTCGAGCGGGAGCGCGGGGACCGTTTCCGCCAGGTACTCCTTCGCCAGCGCGGAATCGAAAACCAGCGTCACACTCTTGTATGCGACAGTGTGCTTATGGGTCCTTGCCTGTGCAGACGCGGCGGAAGAGAAAAGCGGGGCGACCACGAGCGCCGCTGTCACAAGTGCGTTTACGGCCGCGCGGCACCCGGGAAAGTATCGTCGTTTCATCCTGCAGACACCATGCTACTATAGTAGCGCCCCTGCGATTGAGAGTCAACCCCTCCGGAGAGACCCTCCGCCGGAGGACGTTTCACCGGAGGAACAGAATCGCGACCCCCCCCACGGCGAGGAATGCTCCACCGATCGCTTTCCAGGAAAGCCGTTCTTTGTAGAATATCCGGACCAGGGGGAGCATCAATATCGGCACCGTCGCCATGATTGTCGCTGCAACACCGACATCGGTATGGGCCACCGCGATCAGGCTGAACGAGATCCCCAGGAACGGCCCGAGGACGGCCCCCAGCGCGGTCAGCCAGAACGCGCGCCGGTCTGTCCTGAACACGCGGAATGAGTCCGACGACCTCGATTCCGCCACGCCCAGTGGAATCATGACGAGGAGAGAAGCAAGAATCCGGACAAACGTGGCGACAAATCCGTTGATCTCCCCTTCCATGAACGCCATTTTCGCGAATATGAGGCCGACTCCCTGCCCGATTGCCGCCAGGACACCGAATGCCACTCCCCGCCAGGCGAACGGGACCGCCGGTCCTGCGCTCTTCCCGCTCACCACCACCGCCACACCTGCCAGCGTCACGAGTATGCCGGCAATTCCCCAGAGCGAAAGGGTCTCGTGAAGCAGAAGCCAGGCGAGCAGCGCCGCCACCGCGGGAGAAGTGGACATAATGAGCATCGTGACGCGCGCTCCGAGCTCGCCGAAGGCCTTGAAGAGGAAGGAATCACCGAAGGCAAGCCCTATCACCCCGCTGAGCCCGAGCAGGCCCACCTGGCCGGGGGAGAGGCGGACATCAAACCCCATGACGGGGATCAGGACCGCCAGATAGAGCGCGGCAAGGAGAAGCCTCCCTACGTTGACGGGGATCGCCCCGGCGCGGACGATCGCCGCGGAGAGAACGATAGCGCTGAAGGACCAGAACCCCGCCGTGACGAGCGCGCTCACTTCACCCAGGTATGGCATCGGTGTCCCTTTGCGGTACGCAACAGGAAAGGAGATAATCTACATTTAACTCCCCCAACTGCAAGAGGGGCGTGATTTCGATGAAGCGATTCCTTATATTCTCTATGGTACGACGTTCCATTCATGAAACATTCCCCGCAGTCCCGTGACCCCGAAAGAACGCTGGCGTGCAATTTTCGCGAGGGAGAGACCCGACCGGATACCCACGGACTACTGGGCGACGGACGAAGTCACTTCCAGGCTATGCCGGGAGCTGGGGTGCCGCAATGTGGAAGAGCTCTACACGAAACTCCACATCGACGGCCTCGTCACAATCGACCCGCCCCGGCTCAACACCCACACACCGGGCGATCCAGCCGCTGACCTCTGGGGGCTGCGCCGAAGGCTGATCGACTACGGGGAAGGAACGTACGACGAATTCGACAACCATCCCCTTGCACAGATGACAACGGTCGAGGAGCTGGACGCCTATCCCTGGCCGAGCGCCGATGACCATGACTACGACCTGTTCCAGGAAATGATCGCTCATGC
>DASVIU010000504.1:0-4307 GCA_036386275.1 Bacteroidota bacterium
AGCGCGGTGTCGGCCGCCACGAGGGCGAAATTCGCCGTCTGCGTCGTCCCCGCTCCGC
Source organism: Bacteroidota bacterium (assembly GCA_036386275.1). Lineage (GTDB taxonomy): Bacteria > Bacteroidota > Ignavibacteria > UBA10030 > UBA6906 > Fen-1273. Next base: position 59 of record DASVIU010000504.1, read on the forward strand.
CAAATGAGAGGAGGGCCTTCCTTCCCGCCCGGTGAGCCGTGTTGATTATCGCAGTGTCAACCGACGCGCCGTCATCCGATGCGATTGTCCCGTCCGTGTTGGGCCACGCGAATGCGTGGTTAACGTGCGTGACGTAGTCAAACCTGACGTTCTTCGCCGGGAGCGTCCCCTTCAGCCACATCGGATAGTACCCGATTACCCTGTTCTGAGCGCCGGCTGCAGAGCAGACGATGACTCCGGCAAGGAAAACCATCGACAGGAGGCCTGCCCGGCCCCGCATTCCATGTTTCCGGCAGAATCGATTCATGCTCACCCCCCGTAAGACATAGGACCCACCTCGGCCGGGCGGATGCCCGGCCTCCCGCGAGTCCAATCTACAGCTTCTGTGAAATTGCTTCAAGAGGACCATCTTTTTCCTGTTGACGGAGCTTCCGGCAATAGCCTTGTGCATGTAGACACACACCTAGAGGATTTCGGTTGCCAGGACCGAGATTTCAACGTATGCTGCTCTCCGCCACAAGTGATATGATTGGGGCGGTCGGTACCTTGAACTCCAGAGAGAATTCACCTATTTTTAGGAGATCTCAGGATTCAGGAGGGTCATCATTACTCGTCATAGCCCACGCAAGGGTTCCACCCTGTCCGGTCAGAAGCGGGCCCGGCGGATCGTGTTTGCCGCGCTTCCCTCTCTTTTGCTTGCGGCCGTGCTCTGGATTCTCAATTGGTCCCTCCCCCACATCGATCCCTCACTGGATCTTCCTTTCACACGCAACATCAAGCAGGACAACATCCTCTACGGGGAGATCAACCGCGGATACCTGGCGCCGTTCTTCCCCGCAGGTTCGCCGCTCATCCCCGAACTTAAGCCCACGCTCATCCGGAAGTTACGCGCGCCGAATTCACTCCGCGTGCTCTGCCTTGGTGAGTCCGCGATGGCCGGCGTCCCCTATGGGGGATGCGCGACCATCCCCGCGCTGGTCCGGAAGCAGCTTCGCCACCTGTACGGATCGACGGAGATCGAGGTCGTCAACCTCGGCGCTTCCGCCGTCAATTCAAACGTCATCAGGGCACTGATGCCCGATTTTCTCTCGCTCGACCCGGACCTCGTCTTCGTGTACACGGGGCACAACGAGTTCTACGGCCCGGACGGGGTGGGCGCTCCGTGGCTTGAGCAACAGTTCTCGTGGCTGATCCCGTGGAAGTACAGTCTCCGCCGGCTGCCTCTCATTCAGGTGTTGCAGCGCTGGATCTCGGGCCTGAGCAGGAATCAGACCGAGGGGGAACCGAACCTCATGCGCCAGGTGTCAGGGGGTGCGCACGTCGAACTGCACAGCCCGGAGGCCGAGCGCGTCTTCCGGCAGTTCCAGGAGAACCTCCGCACTATCGTGCAGGGCTTCCGGTCACGGGGAGTCCAGGTGATCCTCTCGGACGTCAGCTCGAACCTGATGTTTCCACCATTCGCACCGGGGGTCGCCGGCGATTCCGCGAACGCGTCCTTTCTCTACCGGGAGGGACTCCTCAGACTCGCGTCGGGAGACACATCCGGCGCTGCTCAACTGCTCGAGCGGGCCCGGGACAATGATCTCCTCAAGTTCCGTGCTCCCGGCCGGATCAACGATATCATCCGCCAGGTCGGCAGAGACGAATCGGTTCCCGTCCTGTCCGTGGACTCTCTTTTTCGCGCCCGTTCCCCCCACGGAATTACGGATTCCACGCTCTTCTGCGAACACCTTCATCCGACGTTCGCCGGCTATGACTTGATTGCCCGGATGTTCGTACAGGCGATCGTCGACGGGCACGTTGCACGCGTCCCGCCCGGCCCTGTCGCTCCTCTCCTCCCCTTCAACGCCGACAGTCTCAGCGTGCCCTGGATCGATCTCGGCTACGGCGCGCTCTCACTGCGCGCGCTGACCTCCCACTGGCCGTTCACGGAAATGCCCCCCCGGCGGGACGTCCTGGACACATGCCAGCCGAGGGAGCGGGAAATCGTCGCTGAACTGTACACACGCAAGATCGGCTGGAGCGCCGCGTGCCTCCAGTACGCGGAGAACGCCCAGAAGCTTCAGTGGACGGGCCCGACTGTCACGGCGCTGTCCGCGCTTGTCGAAGAGTATCCGGCGACACCGCTCTTCAGGTACGGGCTCGCCACGGCGCTGGAACAGGAGGGGAAAACAGAGGACGCCATCGCGCAGTACCGCAGGGCGCTTGCTCTAAAGCCGGACTTTGCTCAGGCGAGCATTGATTTCGGCATACTGCTTGTGAATGGGGAGCGCTATGACGAGGCCGGGAAGGAACTCCGGGCGTTTCTTGCGGCCGCACCCTTGGACGCCGCCGGCGCGGGCCTCCGCGCGGCGGCATACTATGAGCTTGCCGTCATCGCAGCCAACCGTGACAGCATTGCCTCCGCCCTCGGATTCCTTCAGGAATCGCTGCGTCTGGCGCCCGGTTACCAGGCTGCGCTCGACCTCCGCGCCCAGATTCAGCAGGGCCCCAGATAGGAATCCCGCCCCTGCCATGAAATGCATCGGGTCCGCCGGAAGGGGGGACCTGATGGACGATGTTGACCAGATTGCTTCGCTTCGCTCGCAATGACAAGGGGGCGCCGGAGGCGCCCCCTCGCAATGACATCCTACCTGTCGCATACTAGTTCAAATGACATCCTGCCTGTTGCATACTACTTCAGGAGCATCATCTTCTTGACGCTGTTGAATTCGCCCGCGGTGATGTGGTAGAAGTAGACACCGCTTGCGAGATTGCGAGCGTCAAACGTCGCCGTATGGCTCCCCGGGGTGAGCACCGCGTTCACCAGTGTCGCGACCTCCTGCCCGAGCACGTTGTAGATCTTCAACTCCACAAGCGAAGTCTTCGGAATGCTGAAGTCGATCTTCGTCGACGGGTTGAACGGGTTCGGGTAGTTCTGCGAGAGCGCATAGGTCTCAGGTACCGCGCCGCCGTTGTTGGTGACGCCGGTCAGGAGCCAGGAAGCCTTCTGTGTCGGGAACCAGTTCAGGTCACCGAGCGCAAAGCCGTCGGTCCCTGCATTCTGCAGCGCCGCGTTGGTATACGCCAGGTTCTCCGGCAGCGGCCACACAGGAGGATACATCGCCGCTGTCGGGTGGTAGAACCAGGTCGTATCCAGCGTGCCCGCGCTGATCTTCCAGACGTAGTTGATCAGGTTGGCGGAGTGATTCGTCACCGTCGCCGGGAAGCCGGGGTCGGCGCTCTGGTTGTTGAGGTTCCAGATGTTCGGCGAATATTTGCGTGCCAGACTGTCAATCGTCCACTTCGCGTACGAGCTCAGCCACGTCGGATAGTACAGGATACGCTTCAGGTACATCTTGACCTCGCTGGCGGTCCCGTTCGGCACATCCACGCTGTCCTTCGTCTGCACCGTGTCGTTCCATGATTTGACGAAGTTCAGGTAGTTGGCCGGCCAGAAGTAGTCGTTGTTCCGCAGGTCAAAGATCCGCTTGGACGGATCCACCATACCGGCGGTGACGCCATGCGCGCTGTCGATGTACGCGTTGGGCCCGCTGATCGCCGAATTGCCCCACAGATGATACCAGGCGCTGACGGTGTCAAGACCCCGCAACTGAATGATCGGGCTGGATCCGGTGTCGGGATAGTTCAGGAACCAGCTGTTGATCACATGGTCCGGGTTGCCCCCCATGGCGTTCATCATGTAGAAGATGTTGTTCCGGATGCGCAAGTGATCTCCCTGCCGGGTCAGGAACGGGTTCACCGCCCCGAAGATCATCGTGTTGTGCTCGAACAGGGAGAACACGTCGTACCCGCGGACCGACCAGGAGTACGAGTTGTTGGCAATGAACGTGTTGTTCACCACCTTCATGGTGTCGAGGTGCACGGGCGAGCCCGTCATGAGCGGCTGGCCGCCGAACCACGCGCTCGAGTGCTGGTGGTTCCGGAAGACGCAGTCCTGGATGTCGAACTTGCACCACTGACCGCTCGTGGTGATGCCGGCATCGCTGAACGCGTCAAAGATGACTCCCCGGAGCCTGATCTTCACGCTGTCCGCGCCGACCCTGAAGCCGTCGCTCCATGAGAGCTGGGCCTGGTCCGCGCGAACAGACAGAAGGTAGATGTTGTTCATCGTCACTTTGCCGCCCTTGCCGACGAAATCAAAGAAGTGATCGATGGACGAGTTGTCCGCCAGGATGGCGGGCGCCAGGACCGGCGGACGCACGTTGCCGGTCGTGTCGTTGGCAATCATGATCAGCGATCCGTTGAT
>DASVIU010000505.1:0-3225 GCA_036386275.1 Bacteroidota bacterium
TCGCTTATGAGAGGGGGCGGAGCAGGCGAAGAACAGATTCGAAAGACGCTCGATCAGCAAAACCGGGCGTTCAGTTGCGTCCGCACCGGAAAAGGATGGGATCTGATTGCCGAAGAATTCAAGAAGGAGATTGCCGCCAGCTTTGCCTCGCTCCCCCCCGGAACGCGGAAGGGGATCACGGATTCCGCAGCGTTCGTGAATACGAATGTGGACACGAGGCTTACGTCTGCGCGGACCCCCTGGTTCAGGTATTTCATCGAATTCGATCCCGTGCCGACGCTTCAACGGGTTTCGTGTCCCGTGCTGGCGATATTCGGTGCCCTGGATATGCAGGTGCCCGTCAGTTTGAACAGGGAGCCGATGCAAGCGGCGTTGGCGAAGAGCAAAACAAAGGATTGGAAAGTTGAAGTGCTGCCGAAGGCCAATCACCTCTTTCTCACGGCCGTGACCGGTTCCCCGTCGGAATACGCCACACTCGAAAAAAAATTCGTCCCGGGGTTCCTTAACCTGATGACGGGCTGGATTACGAAGAGGGTATCTGTTTTGAGCGGTGGCGCTGGGGGACGGGGAAACTGACCGAATTGAGGCGGGACTGATTCAACGCGCGATGCCCTGCCGCACTGTTGGCAGGTGCCAGGTACAGTGCCGCAAGCTCCCCCCGTATCCCCATGCTGTGTTCGTACCGGAACCCCCCCTTGAGGGCGGTCCCATCCGGGGGGAAGCACTCCTTGAACCACTCTTCCCCCACACAGTACAGGTTACACAGGTGCCAGAGAACGCCCGGCTTCGGGATGCACTGGTTCTTCTCCCAGCGCTCGACCCCCACCCACGTGTAACCTATCATCGAACCGACTTCCTTGAGCGTGTAGCCCGCAGATATTCTGGCCGCCCGCAGCCTGTCGCCGAATGTGCGCACGTGTGCCCGATCCTCTATGATGCGATCGACAGCCTTCTCAATTTCCAGGGCCTTCGCCCGGGAGAGTATTGTCCTGTAATGGATAATCTGCCAGACATATTGTCTTGAAACGCCGAGATTCTGCGCCAGATACGAAAGCGTCAGCCCCCATGGCTTCATTTTCTTGACGATCCTCTGCACCACCTCATCCACTTCCGGTACGCGCCTCATCGCAGCCTTCGCTCCTTACACTCCGTCTATACGTTCCCCGCATTATCTGAATGTTATACGTTGGTTCCTGAGAAAAGTTGGGAGGGGTCAATTTACCTTTCCTGTAGGATTTACAGGTTATTCTTACCCCCCATTTTCTACAAAATGTCCCTGAACCCTGTTAATTATGTCAGTAAACCGGAGAATGGCCACAATTCTGTTTGGCACTGAGGTGGTATGCTTTTTGCTTTAAATCCCTCTGCTGAAACGATTTCGACAGGAACGACACGACGGGGGAAAACAGATGGGACTCGGACAAACAATGATGACGGTATTGGCGATGGGGATGCTTGCCACCGTCATGCTGACGGTCAACACCAATTCCGGGGACAACAACCAGGCTGTCCAGATGTCCCAGTACCGGATCATGGCGGCCTCGCTGGCGACCTCGACGCTGGAGCGGGCGACGGGTCTTGCCTTCGATGAGGCCACCGTCTCCAGCGATGTCCCCGGTACTTCGTCCTTCACTCCCGCCGCCGCCCTGGGGGTGGAAACCACCGAAGTGGACTCAGTCGAAAACACATTCGACGACTTTGACGACTACGCCCACTTTCACAAGATGGTGAAGGGCGATACGGTCTTTTTCCGCTCTGCCGATTTTTATGTCTGGTCATGGGTCGATTATGTGACGATTTTAGGGGACTCCGTGGCCCATGCGACCACCCAGACGTATAACAAGCGCATCATGGTGTTTGTCACGAGTCCCTATATGAATGATACGCTCAGGTATTCCACGTTGTACAGTTACTGGTATTTCCGTTAACCCGGCGAAGGAAGCGCGATAATGGGACTTCAAACAGTCATAGATCTGATAGGGTCGACGGTCATATTCGGGTGGCTCTTCCTGATTACGATCACCGCCAATGGTGCAAACAGGGAGGACTTCCAGTCCAACCAGGGGGAACTCCTGTGCCAGCAGAACCTGGTCGAGCTGACGAAATTGCTGGAGTATGACTTCCGGAAGATCGGCTTCTGCAAAGAACCGGACCGGCTGCCGAACCCCACGCTGGCAATCCTGCTGGCCGACAGCACGAGGATCAAGTTTCTCACGGACCTGGATCTCGACGGGACCGGGCCGGATGGGAATGTCGATTCGCTCTACTACTATCTCGGTCCTCCCGGCGCGGCCGGTGCGGGGGACAACCCCCGGGTCTGCATCCTCTATCGCGTTGTCAACAACCAGCCGGTGGCGGGGTCAAACCTGGGTGTGACAAATTTCAGGCTCACGTACTACGACAGGTTCAACAATGTGATCCCCGTGCCCGTCGCACAGCCAAATCTTCAATCCATTTTTTCGATCCAGATCTCATTGAGCGTGGAGAACACGATCGCGAGCGCGCTCGCCGAAACTTCGCCGCAGAACACGCAGTACCAGTCCGCATTCTGGCAGCAGCGGCGGCTTTCATCGAGAAATTATCAGAATCGCTAAGGGGGTGTTATGGGCAAGCAGGCGCTCTTGATGGTTATCGGGTACAGTCTCATTTTCCTCATGACCGGCGCGATGATGTCGAACTCCACCGTCGACGCGTTCAACAATGCGATGAACTACTACGAAGGGAACATCGTACGCGACATCGCGATTTCCGGGGCCAACATGGGGGCGAACTACATATTCGTCAACAGGCCGCTCATGAACAGCAACCCCTGGTGGAACGGCTGGACCAACCCCATCAAGCTGAACGGCGGGACATTCACGGTGAGTATGGACTCGGTGCAGGACATGTACGGCAATTGGGGACGCATCAAGATGACGACAATCGCCCGGTACGGTGACAGCACCTGCACCGTCACCGTGCTCTTCCATCCCAGCCAGTTCTCGAAGTTTTGCATGTATGCGGGATCGATGACCGGGGTCTATTTCGAACCGTCGGACTCCGTGTTCGGCCCCTGCCACATCGAAAGCACTCTGAATTACGGGAACCCCAGCGGCGGTACCATGGCCGGTGGTGCCTACTTCGGCGGGAAGGTCACGACGAAGACCGGAATTGCGGCGCTCACGAATCCGGCGAAGCTCCCTACGTTTGCGCAGGGACGTGAGGACGGCGTCAGTATTCCTCTCG
>DASVIU010000506.1:0-2562 GCA_036386275.1 Bacteroidota bacterium
GGAGGTACCTCGCACTGCGGGGCCATAAGGTCTGGGTATCCGCCCGCCCCGGGCACCTGCTCCTCCGCAAATGCGCAGAGGCGTCACTCCCCGTCGTCCCTGTCGAATACGGCGATATGGCCAGGGTCTTCGTGATCTCCCGTGTTCTCCGCCGGGCGATGCGCGACCGGTCGATCACGATCATCCACAGCAACGCCAATTACGACCGGACCTGCGCGGCAATCGCGGCGGCGTTTACCCCTGCACGGCACATCGCAGGGATACACAGCACTCACTCTATCCGTCACAACATCACGCACGCGATCAGAAACAGGTACGGAGTATCGCACTTCATCACTGATGCCGATGCCGGGAGGGATGTCCTGCTCCGCGAGGACGGCATTCCCCCCGGAAAGGTGACGACCGTCCCGATCGGGATCGAATCGGACCCGGGCGATGTACGGGCAGGTTTCCGTGCACGGATACGGGGCGCGATGGGGATCGATGAGAGGACCGTCGTGATCGGGAATGTCGCACGCCTCGTCCCGTTCAAGGGACACCGCTTCCTCCTCGATGCCGCGGCGATTATCGCGCACGAGGGGAGGAGTGCCCTGTTCCTCATCGCCGGCGACGGGGAACTCGAGGGTGATCTGAAAGCGCAGGCTGCGGCACTGGGGCTCGCGGACAGGGTCCGATTCCTCGGTTTCCGGGACGACCTGCGGGAGATCTATCCGGCGTTCGACATCTACTGCCATTCATCGCTTGAGCTTGCGTCGGAGATGTTCCCGATCGCGATACTCCGCGCGCTTGCCTCCGCACTCCCCGTGGTCTCGACAAACGTGGGCGGGATCGCCGCGATGATCGATGAGGGGGTCTCCGGCTACCTGACGCCTGCGGAAGACCCCCCGGCACTCGCGCGCGCGCTGCTCGGGCTTATCAACGACGCGCCGAAGAGATCGGCGCTCGGAAGCGCCTCGTTCGCTCTCTTTGAGCGGAGATACCAGGCCGCGGCCATGGCCGGGAACGTTGAGCGCGTGTATCGTCACGTCATGGAGGGTGTTCGATGAAATCTCTGCACGTCGCTCTCATTGCCGCAGGTCTGGGGTGCGGCATGGTGTTTGCGTCCTGCTCGCACAGGCCGGCCCTCCCCGTCCTCACGAAGGCTGACAGCCTCCGCATCCGCGAGGACAACCTGGCGTTCCGGGTCGAGAAGGATGCGTTCTTTGCGCACGATCCCCACTCGCCGTTTGTCCGCGACACCAGCGTCCGCTACCACGGTATCAACTGGTTCCCGATCGACCCGGCGTTCCGCGGGGAATCCCTCCTTCATACGTACGCTGACCCGGAGACGGTCCTCGTGATGGGAACGAAGGGAGAGGCCCGACGGCAGGTCCGTTATGCCTATGTCGAATTCCCGGTCCCGGGAAGCAACGGCGCCCCCTTTTTGCTCCGCCTGAACGTCTACAAATTCACCCGGTACGACCCCGAGAGGTTCTCACGATACCCCGAGACGATGAGCATCTGGTTCACCGACAGCACCACGGGGCATGAAACATACGAGGTCGGACGGTATCTGGACGCCGGAGACGATCTTCATGATCCGAACCACCGGTACGAGATCGACCTGAACAAAGCCTACAACCCCTACTGTGCATACAGCACGATGTACTCCTGCGCTATTCCACGCAAGGAGGACCGGCTTGAGTTTCCCCTGAGGGTGGGAGAAATGAAGTACCACGACTGACGCACACGTTTTGCATCACAGGAAACCATGGATCAACATAAGCTCTACAGGACCATCAGGGTCCTGAGCGACGAAAAAGTCCGCACCGAGGAACAACTCCTCGGACACATACTCGAGAACATCATCGTCAATGAAGCCATCCCGATCAGGGGGGGGCGAATCTGGAAACTGGAACACAATTCAGGCTCGTACCGCCTGCTCCGGCAGTACGGCGAGATCGAAGATATACGGAAGAATTTCCGGATCCGTGTTCCGGATTATCCGATGTTCGGTCAGCTCGACAAGAAAGGGACCGTTGTCGGGACCGAGACAAACCGCTACCTCCGCCAGAAAGGGATCACGCACTACTCGGCCACCGGGGTCGGAGAGAAGGTCGCCTGGAAGGGGTACAACCTGTTCCAGTACGTCCTCGCCATCAACGCGGACTACCTGAAGGAGGACATGACTTATGCTCTCAATATCATCGGCAGCGCGATCACGTCCGCCCTCCGCAACAGGAAGAGCGAGAGGAAGGCGAAGGACCTCGAGCGCGACCTGGACAAGGCACGGGAAATCCAGCGGAGCATACTTCCGGTTCACGAGCTCAAGTTCAACAACTACGACCTGTACGGCATTTCGCTCTCCGAACGGATCGTGGGGGGAGACTTCTTTGACTACCTGCATGCCTCCGACGACAAAGACCGCCTGGCTGTGGTGATCGGCGACGCGGCAAGCAAGGGGCTCTCAGCCGCCGCACAGGCCCTGTACGTCTCCGGCGCCATACGGATGGGGGTCGAGTTCCAGACGAAGATAAGCACGCTGATGGGACGGCTGAACCGTCTTGTCAACAAGACGTTCAC
>DASVIU010000507.1:0-2218 GCA_036386275.1 Bacteroidota bacterium
CGCTGGTGACACAGGTGCTTGTTGACAAAAATGATCCCGCGTTTGCACGACCCACCAAGCCGATCGGCCCGTTTTATACAAAGGACGAGGCGGACCGGTACCGGGACCTGTTCAACTGGGATATCGTGGAAGACTCCTCCAGGGGTTTCCGCCGCGTCGTCGCCTCCCCCGAGCCTCGCGGGATATTGGAGCTGGAGGCGATCCGGGCCTGCGTCGACCGGGGACTCGTCGTGATCGCGGGGGGAGGCGGGGGTGTGCCGGTGTTTAACGACCACGATATCAGCAAGGGGGTGGAAGCGGTCATCGATAAGGACCACACTTCCGCCATACTCGCCTCGCAGCTTGGGGCGGACTTCTTCGCGATCGATACGGACGAAGAGATGGTATGCCTCGATTTCAGGAAACCGTCCCAGAGGAATCTTCCCCTCATTTCTGTCGGGGAATGCAGGCGCTACCTTGCCGAGGGACAGTTTCCGGAAGGGAGCATGGGGCCGAAAATCAGGGCCGCGATGATCTTCCTCGAGCGCGGAGGAGGGGAAGCTTTGATCACCGATTCCGAACACCTGTTTGATGCCGTCCAGGGGCGCGGCGGAACGCATATCATTCGCTAACTGACAATTGCCGACATAGGGAGAACGCATGCCGAAAAAGCGTGTACTGATCATGGGAGCGGCGGGAAGAGACTTCCACAATTTCAACACGGTCTTCCGTGGCAACAGGGCCTGTGAGGTCGTCGCGTTCACCGCGACGCAGATACCGAACATCGCCGGGAGGAAGTATCCCGCGAAGCTTGCCGGTCCCGGGTATCCCCGGGGGATACGGATCTATCCCGAATCGGACCTCCCCGCGCTGATCCGGAAGCTCAGGGTCGACGAGGTCGTGTTCTCCTATTCCGACGTATCGTACAATTATGTGATGGACAAAGCATCCCTGGTGATGGCGCTCGGGGCGGATTTCACGGTCCTGGGCGGAAGCCGCACGATGATCCCCTCAAAAGTGCCCGTCATCGCAGTCGTTGCGGTCCGTACCGGGTCGGGCAAGAGCCAGACGTCCCGCAGGGTGTGCCGTGATCTGCGCAGGCGCGGGAAGCGCGTCGTGGCTGTGCGTCATCCGATGCCGTACGGCGACCTGGTGAAACAGCGGGTGCAGCGCTACGCGACGCTCGAAGACCTGGTGAAGTACAGGTGCACGGTCGAAGAGATGGAGGAATATGAACCCCACATCGTCGAGGGGACGATAATCTACGCCGGGGTGGATTACGAGGCGATCCTCCGGCAGGCGGAGAAGGAAGCCGACGTGATCGTCTGGGACGGGGGGAACAACGATATGTCGTTCTACCGGGCGGACCTCACGATCACGGTCGTCGACCCGCACCGCGTGGGACATGAACTGACCTACTATCCCGGCGAGACGAACGTCCGTCTCGCCGACGTCATCGTCGTGAACAAGGTCGACTCGGCGAGCAGGGAGAACGTCGCGACGGTGATTGCCAACGTCAGATCGATCAACCCAGGCGCAACGATCATACAGGCGAATTCGGCGATCACGGTGGACGATGAATCGTTGCTGCGGGGAAAGGACGTCCTGGTGGTCGAGGACGGACCCACGCTCACGCACGGTGAGATGCAATTCGGCGCGGGGACGATTGCCGCGAAGATGTTCGGCTCGCGTGCGATCATCGATCCGCGCCCCTATGCGGTGGGCTCGATCGCAGCGACCTACGTAAAATACCCGCGCACGGGGACGGTGCTGCCGGCGATGGGATACGGAGAGGAGCAGGTCAGGGATCTGGAGGCGACGATCAACGCCGTTCCCTGTGACACGGTGGTGATCGGCACCCCGATCGACCTGCGGCGGGTGCTCAAGATCGCCAAACCCTCTGTGCGCGTCAGCTACGCTCTCGAGGAACTGACGAAGCCCGACATCGCGGCGGTCCTGGATGAGTTCCTCAAACGGACAGGGCGTTCCGCCGGGAGGGGACGCGGGGCGAAGCGATGAACAGGGGAGACGCATTGGAGAAGAGGGGGAAATTCCGTATATTGGGGCAATTCCGAATCCCGATTCCCCCCCGATGATCCATAACGAACTCATTCTCGTCCTCGATTACGGCGCCCAGTATTCCCAGCTTATTGCGCGCCGTGTCCGGGAGGCAGGGGTCTACTCCGAACTCCACCCTTGCACAATCCCCGTGGAGCGGATCATTGCGCTCAGGCCGAAG
>DASVIU010000508.1:0-2549 GCA_036386275.1 Bacteroidota bacterium
GGTCGAGATGAACTTGATCGGCTTCCCGACCGTGGCGCGCAGAGAAATCGCCGCCCCGCCGCGCGCGTCGCCGTCCATTTTCGTCAGGACCGCGCCGTCGAAATTGAGGCGTTCGTTGAACGCACGGGCGGTGTTGACCGCATCCTGCCCGGTCATCGCATCGACGACAAAGAGGATCTCGTCGGGCGTGACGGCCGCCTTGATCGCCTCGACTTCCTTCATCATCTCTTCGTCGACATGCAGTCGTCCAGCCGTGTCGATGATGACCACGTCCCGGGCGTTCTTGCGCGCATGCTCGACCGCCCCTGTCGCGATCGCCACGGGGGACGCTCCCGCGGCGTGGTACACAGGAAGTCCGATCTGTGTTCCGAGCGTCATGAGCTGATCCACCGCGGCCGGGCGGTAGATGTCCGCCGCCGCCAGGAGCGGATAACGCCCCTGTTCCTTCAGGTGCTGCGCCAGCTTTGCACAGAATGTCGTCTTGCCGGACCCCTGGAGGCCAGCAACAAGAACCACGGTGGGAGGGGCCGCCGCCTGTGCGATCGACGCCGAGGATGTGCCCAGGAGCGCGATCAGCTCTTCGTGGATGACCCTGACGATGAGCTGGCCGGGGGTGATGCTCTGCAACACTTCCTGCCCGAGCGCCTTCTTCCGGACATCTTCAATGAACTGCTTAGCAACTTTGAAGTTGACGTCCGCATCAAGTAGAACACGGCGGATCTCCCGAAGTGTTTCCGCAATGTTGACTTCGGTGATTTTCCCCTGTCCGCGGAGCTTCTTTAACACCCCTTCAAGCTTCCGGCTCAGCTCTTCAAACATCGCTAACTCCATCCATTGGCAAGGCTTACAGACACACTGAAATCCGCAGCGGATCTTTAAGGTACGTAATGCCCCCCTGTGATGCAAGGCTCCCGGACGGCTGAATGCGCCTCCGGAAAGAAAACGGCCGCCGGAAGGAGATTCCGGCGGCTGTAACCGGCTACAGACCGGGAAGCGCCTATCCGGCGTTTCTGAGGGCTTCCGCCCCGGAAACGACCTCCAGAAGCTCTGTGGTGATAGCGGTCTGGCGGGCCTTGTTGTATTGAAGCTGAAGTGTGGCGATCATCTCCCGGGCGTTCTCTGTGGCGTTTTCCATCGCCGCCATGCGGGCGCCTTCTTCCGCGGTGCTCGATTCCAGGAGGATACGCCAGATCTGGAAGTTGAGGTGACGGGGGAGTATCGAGAGGAGGATCCCGAGTCGGTCCGGCTCATAGATATAGTCCACGGGTTTCTTCCGCACGACTGACGCTGCCGGGAGAGGGGGAACCGGAAGGAATTGTTCGATGAGTATTCGCTGCGTGGAGATCGACTTGAATTCGTTGTAGATGACGTCGACACGGTCGAATTCGCCTTTCAGGTACCGCGCGATGATCTCTCCGGCAAGAGACTGTACCCATGAGAATGCCAGATGGCCGTACACCCCTACATGCCGACCTATCAGGTTGTATCCCCTCTTCCCGAAGTAATCCACCCCCTTCTTCCCGACGCAGATCAGCATGACCTTTACGCCGGCGGGCTGAGCGGCGATGTGAGCCTGGGCGGCCCGTATCAGATTCGCGTTGAACGCCCCGCAGAAGCCGCGGTCGGAGGTGACCACAATCAGCGCGAGGTTCTTCACCTCGCGCGGTGCAATCAGGTCCGCGCTCTGAATGTCCGCCATCTCCGCAAGATCCCCGAGCAGCTCCTTCATCTTGCGCGCGTAGGGGCGGGCCGCGATGATCCGGGTCTGCGCCCTCCGGAGTTTCGACGCCGCGACCATCTTCATCGCCCGTGTGATCTTTCGTGTCTTCTGAACGCCGCTGATGCGGCTCCGGACTTCGCGCAGGGTCGCCATGTCAGCTCTTTATCGTCGCCTTGAACGAATCCGTGAACTGACGCAGAATACCCTTCAGCTGCGTTGTGATGTCCGCCCCCAGGTCCTTAGTCGCGGCGATCGCCCCGAGGAGGTCTCCATATTTGAGGTCCATGAGCTCGAGAAGCTCTTTTTCATAGCGGGCGACATGTTCCAGGGGGACATCATCCAGAAAACCGTTGGTGCCGGCAAAGAGGCTGACGACCTGTTTTTCGACCGGCATCGGGACGAACTGCCCCTGTTTCAGGAGTTCGACGAGCCGCGAGCCCCGGCGGAGCTGCGCGAGCGTGGACTTGTCGAGGTCCGATCCGAACTTCGCGAATGCTTCCAGCTCCCGGTACTGGGCAAGATCGATTCGGAGACTCCCCGCCACCTTTTTCATCGCCTTGATCTGCGCGTTCCCGCCGACGCGGGAGACGGAGATACCGACGTTGATCGCGGGGCGGATCCCCGAGTTGAACATTCCGGGCTCGAGGTAGATCTGACCGTCGGTGATCGAGATGACGTTCGTCGGTATATAGGCGGAGACGTCCCCCGCCTGGGTCTCGATCACGGGGAGCGCTGTGAGGCTTCCTCCGCCGAGGTCGTCGTTGAGCTTGGAAGCCCGCTCCAGGAGCCGTGAATGAAGGTAGAATATGTCCCCGGGATACGCTTCCCG
>DASVIU010000509.1:0-2504 GCA_036386275.1 Bacteroidota bacterium
CATGTGCGACCTATCCCGGGAGATCGGATTTCCCCAAACGGGGAGATGTCGGCGGAGTGGGAACGCCGGATATCCAGTAGCCGGGAAAATGAGCCATGACAATACTATTCGTTGACGACGAACTCGATTACAGATTGATGGTGCGCACCGTGCTGATGAGCCGGGGGTGCGATGTCCTACTCGCCGAAAACGGGCGGGAAGCGTGTTAGGGCAAATTGACGGCTATCGACGCGGAAGGATGACGATGTGGTTCTTGATGGCATACGTCACGAGACCTGCTGTATCGTGCAGGTTGAGCTTCGTCATAATGTTGTGGGTGTGCGTGTCGACAGTGCGGACGCTTATGAAGAGCCGGTCAGCGATATGCTGATGGGTCTCCCCCTCGGCAATAAGCTGGAGCACCTCCCTCTCGCGCGACGTGAGTGCATTCCCCGCAAGAGGATCCTTCCCGCCCCCGGATGCGCACGCCCCATGATCGCCGAATCTCCCGGAGAGAGAAGGGCTGAAAAAGGCATGGCCCGAATGGACTGTCTGGATGGCGGCTCCCTGATCAGTGAAGATTCTCCCCGGGGCCGGGGAGAAGCGAAAACCACGCTGGTAATGCAGCAAAAACGCCCGTTGCGGTCAACAGATCGATGTCCCCCACGCGTCGAGGCACCGAACGGTAATGACTTGCGTCCCCTCAGGGAGACGGCTCCGTTCCATCTATCACTTCTCTGACGACGGCAAGCAATTCTGTCAAACCGTACGGCTTGGAGACAAGCGCCCGGGCACCATGTTTCGTCAGTTCCGACCTGACATGCGGCTCGAAGAACCCGCTCGCTATCACCACCTTTACGGAGGGGTTCAACGACTGGAGCGAACTGAGGAGTACCCCGCCATCGGCCCTCGGGAGGCCGAAGTCGGTCACCACGACCGCGATTTCATCCATGTGCTCCCTGTACGCATCGATCCCTTCCAAACCGTCCGCCGCATGGAACACCCGGTATCCTCTGTCGAGAAACGTCGATTCGAGCATATCCAGAAGAGTCGGCTCGTCTTCGACGATCAGCACACCTTCCCCCCTCCCCCCGGCCGGAATTTCTCCCTCAAGGGGGCGTTCCTCGCCGGAAGGTACGGACTCGCTCACGGGGAAGAAGAGCCTGAAGACGGTCCCCTCCCCGAGCGTGGAATCCACATCGACAAACCCGCCATGAGTCTTGACAACACCATAGACGAGGGAAAGTCCCAGTCCGGTCCCTCTCCCGAGTTCTTTCGTTGTGAAGAACGGCTCGAAGATTCGCTGGATTGTGGCGTCGGACATCCCCATCCCCTGGTCGGCAACGCTGATTTCGACGTACTTCAGAGAGGGATCAACCCCCTCCCGGGAGGCGAGCACGGCGCCGTCGACAAGGAGCGTCCGTATCACGAGCTTCCCCCCGAGACCACGGCCATCCCGCGGTTCCATCATGGCGTCCCGCGCATTGATGCAGAGATTGAGGAGCGCCTGGTGGAGCTGCGTGTTGTCCATCAAGACGACCGGGATCCTCTCCCCCAGGTCGAGAACGATTTCGATCGTCCTCGGGAATGTCTCCTGTATCATGCGCGAAAGATCGAGTATCGCCTTGTTGACATCGATTAATTCCGGATGCACCTCCGATTTGCGGGCAAACGTCAGTATCTGCCTCACGAGCCCCGCCCCGCGCTTTATCGCGCTGTTGATGGATTGGATGCTCTGCTCGAACGCACTGTTTTCATTTCTGCGGATTTCCAGGAGCGAGACGTGACCGAGTATAATCCCCAGTATGTTGTTGAAATCGTGAGCGACACCCCCCGCCAGCGTCCCGAGGGATTCCATCGTCTCCAATTCGCGAATGTGGAGTTCCATCTGCTTCCGCTCGGTGATGTCTTCCTTCACAGCGAGGTAATGGGTCACGACACCGTTCGGGTCCTTAATGGGGGAGATCTGCGCCAACTCCCAGTACAAGTCTCCGTTCTTCTTACGGTTGTGGAATTCCCCCCTCCACTCCCTTCCCGATTTGATCGTCTCCCACAGGTCCGCGTATTCCTCGGCGAGGGTCGTGCCCGATTTTAGAATGCGGGGGTTCTTCCCAATCGCTTCTTCGAGAGAGTAGCCCGTCGATTGAATGAATTTCGGGTTGACGTATTCGATGTTCCCGTTCAAATCGGTGATGACAATCGACGAGGCGCTCTGCTCAACCGCACGGGAGAGCTGCCGGAGCTGCATCTGATCTTTTTTCCAGCCCGTGATGTCCGTGAACATTGCGAGTTTGAGGGGGGATCCCCCCCCCGCGTCAGGGATCAGTGCAGTCGAGAGCCTGACATCGACAAGCGCACCGTCCTTCCTTTTGCGGACAGTCTCCCACTCGATGACCCGGTCACCGCCGAGTGTTTTGACGACCGTATCGCCGAATTCGTCCATTTTGTGGGGGGGCACAAGGGGATAAGGCTTTCCGAGTATCTCCTGCGCCGGCCATCTGAATATTTTCTCCGCGGCCGGGTTC
>DASVIU010000510.1:0-6930 GCA_036386275.1 Bacteroidota bacterium
AAAACGCCGAAGGAGATCGCGACCTCGACGGGCGCAATGCCGATAAGCATCCCTCCCGCCGTCGCAATCCCTTTTCCCCCCTTGAACCCCGCGAACAGCGTCCATACATGACCGAGTATGGCCGCGCAGCCCGCGATGATCTGCACAACAGTGAAGTCGTCGAACGGCGTCCTGTTCTCGAACGGCATCGTGCCGTACATGAGGCGGGCAAGGACCATTGTGGCAAACAGCCCCTTCGCCATGTCCACAAGAATGACGAATACGCCCACCTTCCAGCCGAGGACACGGATCACGTTTGTGCCGCCTGCATTGCCGCTTCCGTGCTGGCGGATGTCGATTCCGCGAACGCGTTTGGCGACAATGATGGCTGTCGGGATCGAGCCAATGAGATAGCTCAGGACAGCAATAATGCCTATGGAGAGCATAGCATCCCGTTCAGTGGCAGAAAAGCACGATTGCCGGTAGTCCGGCAGACGTATTTGTAAATCTACCCAGAAACGTCGAGAATAGCAACTTTCCGGGGGGGAACGTCATCCCCGCTGACGTTTGCCGAGGAGGAATTCGGCCAATTTTCGGTCATCCGGGGTCGTTATCTTAATATTTGTCACGGTCCCCGGGACAATCCTGACAGGAATTCCCATCCGCTCCACAAGAGAGGCATCGTCCGTTCCGATGAACCCGGAGGAACGAACTTTCCTGTGTGCCTCCCAGAGAAGGGGAAACATGAACCCCTGAGGCGTCTGCACCGCCCAGAGTTCCTCCCGGCGGAGCGTCCGTGAATAAAAACCGGGACGCTTCTGTGATTCGATTTTTATCGTGTCCCTGACAGGCATGCCCGCCACCGCCGCGCCATACCGGCCGGCGGCACTGATAACGGACATGATCGTCCGCCTTCCGACCAGGGGGCGGACCGCATCATGGACCAGGACAACCCCGGAGCGGAAGGAACATCGTTTCAGTCCGTTGAAAACAGATGACTGGCGTTCTTCGCCCCCCTCCACAACGTCCGCCACCTTTCTGAACCCCGCGCGTCGGACCAGTGCACGGGTGCGGGGGATGCATCCCGCGGGTACCACGAGCACGATCTCCCGGACCGCCCGGAGGGAATGGAACGCGGCGATCGTCCTTTCGAGGACCGGGACGCCGCCAAGGGAGAGAAACTGCTTCGGGGTTCCCACCCCCATTCTCCTTCCCTTCCCCCCGGCAGCGATCACGACCGAGACGTCAGGCAGGGCCCCCCGCAGAGATTGTGCCGCCCGGGAGCGGCGGGATTTCGGTAATGACATGGCGCGCTACTCGAGGAGCATCGCATCGCCGTAGCTGTAGAAACGGTACCCTTCCTTCATGCCTTTCTTGTACGACTTCATCAGCAGGTCACGGCCGGCGAAGGCCGCAGCAAGCATCAGCAGCGTCGACTCCGGCATGTGGAAGTTCGTGATGAGCCTGTCCGTGATCTTGAAGTCGTACGGCGGGAAAATGAACTTATCCGTCCATCCCCTGTTGCTCTTGAGGTGTCCGTCCGTCGTGACGCTCGACTCCAGGGCCCGGCACGTGCTCGTGCCGCAGACGAACACGTTCCCCCGTGTATCGATGGTCCGGTTCACGACCAGCTCGGTGGAATCCGGGATCTCGTAGTACTCGGAATCCATCTTGTGCTTCGTGAGATCCTCGACCTCCACGGCGCGGAACGAGCCGAGTCCGACGTGCAGCACCACGGGGACGACTTTCACCCCTTTTCTCTTCAACGAAGCGAGCAGCCTCTTTGTGAAATGGAGCCCGGCCGTGGGGGCCGCCACCGCACCGACCGCCCGCGCGAAGACCGTCTGGTACGTCTCCTTGTCCCGGTCCGTCGGTTCACGCTTGATGTAATACGGGAGCGGCATCTTCCCGATCCGGTCAATAATCTTGAAGAAATCCCCCTGCACATTGAAGCGGACTGTGCGTCCCCTCGACGTCGTATTGTCGATCACCTCGCACCAGAGCTTCCCCTCGTCGAAGAATATCTTGTTGCCGATACGGACCTTGCGGGCCGGGTCGACGATGACGTCCCAGATATTCTCCTCCTTGTTCAGCTCGCGCAGCAGGAAGACCTCGATCTTGGCGTTCGTCTTTTCCTTGCGCCCGAAGAGGCGTGCCGGAAACACCTTTGTCTCGTTGACGACCAGGCAGTCCCCTTTCTTGAAGAATTTCCCGATCTCTGAGAACTTCATCCCCGCGATCGACTCGTCCGCACGATTGACGACCATGAGGCGCGAACTGTCCCGCGGGTTTGCGGGAAACTTCGCGATCAGGTTCCTCGGCAGCGGATAGCGGAAGTCCGAAAGTTTCATTGGTTCCGTACTCCTCTCACAATAATGAAAACATCTTCTGACGGCAACCGCCGGCACCGGGGGATCTCACGCCCTTTTCGGCGCGATCAACGATCACGCCCTCTCTGGCGTGAAACCCTCCGGAATAATCAACGATCACGCCTTCCCGGCGTGACGGCCGCCGGGCGCCCTACCTCCTGCGCCGGCTCTTCTTCCCTGCGGCTTTCTTCTTCGTGCCACCGGCGGGTTTGTCCGCCAGCGCCGCCCGGGCCGCCGCAAGACGCGCGATCGGCACACGGAAGGGGGAGCAGCTGACGTAGTTCTGGTTGATCTGATGGCAGAACTCGATGCTCGAGGGATCACCTCCGTGCTCGCCGCATATGCCGACCTTCAGGTCCGGCCTCACGGAGCGCCCCTTTCCGATCGCGATCTTCATCAGTTCTCCCACCCCCGTCCTGTCGAGCGACTCGAAGGGATCCTTCGGGTAGATCTCCATCTCGACGTACGGGATCAGGAACCGCGCCGCATCGTCGCGGCTCACACCGAGCGTCGTCTGCGTCAGGTCGTTCGTCCCGAAGCTGAAGAACTCGGCGACGCCGGCGATCTCGTCCGCGGTCAGCGCACCACGCGGGATCTCGATCATCGTGCCGACAAGGTACTTGAACTTCGTCCCCTTCTCTTTCATGACCTCCGCGGCCACGCGACGGACGATCTTTTCCTGGTGCGCGAGTTCCTTCACGTTCCCCACGAGCGGTATCATGATCTCGGGTTCGACCGGGATGCCGCGCCCCTGGACGTTTGCCGCGGCCTCGAAGATCGCCCGCGACTGCATCTCGGTGATTTCCGGGAAGATGATCCCCAGCCGGCATCCGCGGAATCCGAGCATCGGGTTGAATTCGTGGAGGCTCTCCACGCGCTGGTGGACCTTCTCGTAGGTGGTCCCCATCTGCCGGGCGAGCTCGCGCTGCGCGGGCTCCTCGTGCGGCACGAATTCGTGCAGCGGGGGATCGATGGTCCGTATCGTGACCGGACGGCCGTTCATCGCCTCGAAAATCCCTTCGAAGTCCTTCCTCTGAAGCGGGAGGAGCTTCGCGAGTGCCCTCTTGCGATCCTCGGCCGTGTCGGCAAGGATCATTTCACGCATGGGACCGATCTTCCCCTCTCCGAAGAACATGTGCTCCGTCCGGCAGAGGCCGATCCCCTCGGCGCCGAACGCGACGGCGTTCAGGGCCTGGTCGGGCTGGTCGGCGTTCGTGCGGATCTTCAGCCGGCGGTACTTGTCCGCCCACTGCATGATGCGCGCGTACTGCTGGTACACGGGGGCGTCTTTCTGGTCGAGCGACTTGTCGACAAGGACGCGCAGGACTTCCGAGGGCCTGGTGGCCACCTTCCCCTCGATCACTTCACCCGTGGTGCCGTCAAGCGAGATCCAGTCGCCTTCCCGGATCTTTTTCCCCTTCACGGTCATTGTGTGCGTGGCATAGTCGATTTCCAGCGACGAGCAGCCGGCCACACAGACCTTTCCCATCTGGCGCGCGACAAGCGCGGCGTGCGACGTCATACCCCCGCGCGCGGTCAGGATCCCTTCGGCGGCATCCATCCCCTTGATGTCTTCGGGGGAGGTCTCGATGCGGGTGAGTATCACCAGCTCGCCCCTTTTCTTCCATGCCTCGGCATCGGGAGCGTTGAAGACGACCCGCCCGGTCGCTGCGCCGGGTCCCGCATTCAGTCCCTTCGCGAGAAGCCGCGCGCCTTTCACTGCGGACTCTTTCTCTTTGAGATCGAACACCGGCCGCAGGAGCTGGTTGAGCTGATCGGGCTCAATGCGGGCGAGCGCTTCCCTGTCGCTTATCAGCTTTTCACCGACCATGTCCACCGCGATCTTGATCGCGGCAAACGCGGTCCGCTTGCCGACGCGGCACTGGAGCATGTACAGCTTCCCTTCCTGGATCGTGAACTCGACGTCCATCATATCCCGGTAGTGTTTCTCCAGCGTGTGGCGGATCCTGTCGAGCTGCTTGTAGATCACAGGGTTTTTCTCCGCCAGGTCCGAGATCGGAAGCGGTGTGCGGGTCCCCGCGACAACGTCCTCACCCTGCGCGTTCATGAGGTACTCCCCGTAAAACATGTCGTCGCCGCTCGCGGCATTCCGCGTGAATGCGACGCCGGTCCCCGACGTGTCTCCCATGTTGCCGAAGACCATCGACTGGATATTGACCGCGGTTCCCCATGCCTCGGGTATGTCGTACAACTTCCGGTACGCGATGGCGCGATCATTGCTCCATGACCCGAACACGGCGCCGATGGCGCCCCAGAGCTGTTTCATGGGGTCTTCGGGGAAATCATGCCCGGTCTTCTCCTTGATGGCTTTTTTGAACAGGCCGACAAGGTCCTTCATGTCGTCCGCAGTGAGGTCGGTGTCGAGATGCACCCCGCGCTCCTTCTTCCTCTCTTCGATGATGACTTCAAAGGGATCGATCTCGTCCTTATGGACGGGCTTCAAGCCGAGCACGACGTCGCCATACATCTGCACGAACCGGCGGTAGGAGTCGTAGACGAAACGGTTGTTCCCCGTCTTCTTGATGAGTCCGCCTGCCACCGTGTCGTTCATCCCCAGATTGAGGATCGTATCCATCATCCCCGGCATAGACGCCCGGGCGCCGGAGCGCACGGAGACAAGAAGCGGATTCTTCGGGTCACCGAACTTCGCCCCCATGGCCGACTCCACTTTTTTCAATGCCGCGGCAACTTCGGCGTTCAGCGAACGTGGGTACGTTTTTTTGTTGGCGTAGAAGTGGGTGCAGACCTCCGTCGAGATCGAGAATCCAGCCGGGACCGGGAGACCGATGTTGGTCATCTCTGCCAGGTTGGCCCCCTTCCCTCCCAGCAACCCTTTCATTTCGGCCTTCCCCTCGGCCTTCCCTCTGCCAAAGAAATACACGTATTTCTTCATTGTTGTTCCTTCATTAAGTAGTGGTGTGTCGTTGTTTCGTGTCCATCTGCAGCGTTACAACGTTCGTACAGACCCGACTTCTGCGGCGAGCCGCTCGACGAGGTTCCTCGAGAACGGACCCGCCGTGTCGCTCATCCGCTCGGGGTGCCACTGGACCAGCAACACGAACGGCCTCCCCGCGGGATCTTCCCACTCGAGGGCTTCGATGATTCCGTCATCGGAGCGGGCGGCGACGCGCAGTCCCCTGCCGACCGCGTCCACTGCCTGGTGGTGCGACGAGTTGACGGTCCCTTCCATCACGCCGACGATCCCTTTCAGTATCGACCCGTTCATCACCTTCACTCCGTGCAGCCGCCCGGGCTCATCCCCCCGCCGGTGGCTCATGAACCCCGCCGCTTCGATGTCGGGGATCAGCGACCCCCCCATGGCGACGTTGAATATCTGGGCTCCGCGGCAGATCCCCAGCACCGGCATGCCGCGTTCCATCGCTTCGCGTATGATATCAAATTCAAACAGGTCACGGCCGATCTTCACCTCCCTGGCGAGGGCCGCATCCTCTCCCCGGCTGTAAAACTTCGGGTGAACATCGCCTCCGCCGGTGAGCAGCAGGGCCTCGCACCGATCGATCTCGGAAAATGTGCCTGTGACGCACGACAGGATCTGAGCCTCCGCACCGGGGATCCATTGCCTGGCGAGCGCCGCATACATTTCGTATGTGGCTGCGTCCCGCATCGGATCGGTGATGCCGATGATCATGGTCCCCTCCTTCCTGTCAACACGCCGCTTACCGCCTGTTCGAGCAGGTCTTCCCCCCTGAGTATCCCGATCGTCGCCACTGTGTATATGAAGGGAACCGCCCCCCCGATCCGCGCCATGAGTCCGGGATCAGCAAGGAGTCTGACCATGTCCTTTTCCGTCGTGATGCACGCGTCCGCCGCCGTGGCAGCCGCCAGTATCCCGTCCAGGTCTTTCCCGCTGTAGACATGGTGGTCACGGAATCGTTTGTCCGCCACCACGTCGACCCCTTCGGCACGAAGGGAAGCCAGGAACCCCCTGTGGCTGCCGATACCGCTGAATGCCAGGACACGCTTCCCCCGCAGTGAGCTGTTCTCCAGGGGTTCGTTCCCGGGCATCGTGGCAAATCCCGCGATCAGCGTCCGGTACGCAAACGAACGCGCATCGGTCCAGCGGGCGAGAGCACCGGCCCACGGGGGATCGTCCTTCCCCGCGGCGCGCGAAAAACCGATGAGGCCAGCCCTTCGCAACCCCGAGAACCACTCCCTTCTCATCCCCGCCGGGAGGAGCTTCTCCCGGAAGAACTCCGTGCTTGCATCGATGACAAGTATGTCGAGATCCCGTTCGATGGAACGGTGCTGGAATGCATCGTCAAGCACGATCACTTCGGCACCGCATTCCGTCACCGCCCTTGCAGCCGCATCGGCCCTCCGCTCGCCGACCACCACCGACGCCGAACGAAATTTCCGCGCGATCTGAACCGATTCGTCCCCCCCGGTGAAGGCATCCGCCAGAATGTCCCCCCTGCGGGAAACGACAACCACACCGTGCGATCTCCGTCCGTAGCCGCGGCTCACGACAGCGACATTCATTCCCCGCGCTGCGAGCCGGCCGGTGATGTATTCGACGAGAGGGGTCTTTCCCGTTCCCCCC
>DASVIU010000511.1:0-3141 GCA_036386275.1 Bacteroidota bacterium
TATTCGGCAAGCGCGAACCGGACGCCGGCGGTGGGCCCCCCGGCGGAGGAGGGGGAGGAGAACTGAAGACAACGCCCGAATATGAGAAGCTTTCCGTCTATTTCAACCACGACAACGGAAGCGGACGGATCCGGGGCATCTACCTCCAGGGAAATGAGGCCGCGCGCCCGATATTCCGCAGCTGGTTCACCGCCTACGGCGATCCGACGGCCCAGACGATCACGATCCAGAATACGGGAGGGACCGATCACCAGTCCTTCGACGGCATCGGGCTCCCCGGGTTCCAGTTCATACAGGATCCGCTGGAATACGACAGCCGGACTCACCACTATAATATGGACGTGTACGAGAGGGCGCAGGAACCTGACATGAAGCAGGCTGCGACGATCATTGCGGTCTTTGCCTACACGGCCGCCAACAGGGATGCGAAATTCCCGAGGAAACCTTTGCTGGCAGGAGGCCAGCGAGTTCCCTGATTCCGCTCTTTGGCGGGAGTAGTTCGGACCACACTTCTGTGAAAGCCGTCACCCTGCTCATAGGCGTGACGGCTTTCCATATATAGCCCCCTTGACTCATCGCACATTTATGCGTCGTTGAGTCGTTCCGCTCGCGACCATTCGCCGGAAATTGTGATGATGCAGATCACAGAAGTGAAGCAAATACCCTTCAGTGGTTGACATTTGCCCCGGGCGTGCGTATGATTACTCACCATTCTGTTTGACCATTCATCGCTTCTCCTGTATTGTCTCACATTCGGTGACCCTCATGGATCTCAAGGGGCTTATTTTTGGATACACTCCTGAGCCGTCGATAAAACTCCGCAGCGAATTCGATGTCAAGATCGAACGGAAGGTGAACAAGACGTCGGTGCATTTCGATGCGCGCGTGAAAGGCCACTTCGTCCCGAAAGGGGGGAAGGCCGAGTTCATTGCGGACGAAATCTATGTCCACGGAATGCCGAACGTGAACCTCCGGGATCTCTTTCCCCGGGAGTTGAAAGAAGTCCAGAAATACGCGATCTCTGTCGAGTATCCGAAAGCGCTTGCAAAGAAACTCCGCTGAGTCTCACCGTCTGATCCATTGAATGGCGCCGAAGGCGCCACGTGCAGTCCCGCCAACGGCGGCGCTTTAGGCGCCACCTCGTTTCTCCGCATTTAGTACTATCTTCTGGGGCGCGGGTTCTTTATATTCTTCCCCGCATCGGTGCAGTGGCACGCCCGAAAACGCACCCGACAAACCTGCGCTCCCCCATGAAGAGATCCGCGTTACTCATTCTCCTTCTCATCGTTGCCTCTCTCACCGCGGTGTCACGCCCCGCTCGCCATACATTCGCGCTGGCCGGGGATGACTTTCTTCTCGACGGGAAACCGTTCCAGATCATTAGCGGTGAAATGCATCCTGCCCGCATCCCCCGGGAGTACTGGCGCCACAGGATCCGCATGGCGAAAGCCCTGGGGTGCAACACCGTGGCGGCATACGTTTTCTGGAACTACCATGAGCAGGAGCCGGGCCGTTTCGACTTCACGACGGAGAACAGGGATATTGCGCAGTTCATCCGGATCATCCAGGAGGAAGGGATGTTCGTACTCCTTCGGCCCGGGCCCTACGTCTGTGCCGAATGGGAATTCGGCGGTCTCCCTCCCTACCTGCTCCGCATACCCGACATCAAGGTACGTTGCATGGACCAACGCTACATGGAGGCGGTAGGGAGGTACATTGGTCGCCTGGCAACCCTGATCAGGCCGCTCCTTGTCACCAACGGCGGGCCTGTGCTTATGGTGCAGATCGAGAATGAATACGGCAGTTACGGGAATGATACGACATACCTAGAAGCGCTCAGGAGCATCTGGCTCAAGAACGGCGTCGATGTTCCGTTCTACACGGCCGATGGCGCCACACCGTATATGCTCGATGCGGGGAATATCGACGGGGCGGCGATCGGCCTCGATTCGGGTGCGAACGACGCGGACTTCAGGGAAGCAGGAAGGAGAAATCCCCGGGTCCCTGCATTCAGCAGCGAAACGTACCCCGGATGGCTGACTCACTGGGGAGAGAAATGGGCCCGGCCTGACACGACGTCCCTGCTGGGAGAGGTGCACTACCTCCTGGCGAACAGGAAGTCGTTCAACCTCTATGTGGTACACGGAGGAACGAATTTTGGATTCACCGCGGGGGCGAACTCCGGCGGAAAAGGGTTCGAACCGCATGTTACGAGTTATGATTATGATGCGCCGGTCAATGAGCAGGGGAGACCCACGGCGAAATTCTTCGCACTCAGGGGTCTCATCGCACAATTTGCCGGCGCGCCTCCTCCTCTGCCGGAACCTGTTCCCGCAATGGATATCCCCCCGGTTGCGATGAGCGCATACTCCTCGGTGTGGGCGGGTCTCCCTCCGCCTCTCTTTTCGGTCCAGCCAAAACCTTTCGAGGCGTACGGACAGGACTACGGCTTCATGGTCTACCGGACAAGGCTCATCGGCCGCACAAGCGGAAACCTGACTGTGACCGACCTGCATGACTATGCGCTGGTGTTCCTGAACGGCCGCTATATCGGGAAACTGGACCGGCGGGAAGGAGAGAACACGATCAAATTGCCCGGTATGGGGGTCCGCCGGCCGGTTCTGGAGATACTCGTCGAGGGGATGGGGAGGGTGAATTACGGTCCTTCATTGATT
This sequence comes from Bacteroidota bacterium, assembly GCA_036386275.1. Classification (GTDB taxonomy): domain Bacteria; phylum Bacteroidota; class Ignavibacteria; order UBA10030; family UBA6906; genus Fen-1273. Next base: position 2,676 of record DASVIU010000511.1, read on the forward strand.
GACCGGAAGGGGATCACCGACCGTGTGACGCTGGACGGAATGACATTGATGAATTGGGAAGTAATCGGCCTGCCGATGGATGAGAAGTACATCTCGGGCCTGAAAAGTGCACCCGTGGACACGGCCCGCCGCGGCGTGTTCTTCAAAGGAACGTTCGACCTGAAAGATGTCGCGGATACATACATCGACGTCTCGAACTACGCGAAAGGTTTCGTCTGGGTGAACGGCCACAACCTGGGTCGCTACTGGAATATCGGCCCCCAGACGAGGCTCTACTGCCCCGCGCCATGGCTGACCAGGGGGCGGAATGAGATTTTACTTTTAGACCTGCATCACACCGAACCAGGACCCCTTCGGGGAATGAAAACGCTCGAATAGTATGAAGCGCGTATCGAGTGCCGGTCGAGTTCGGGGTCCCGCTTCTACCTTTCCTCCCGGGTTCTCCAGCGTCTGTACCTTTCCCCCC
>DASVIU010000512.1:0-4044 GCA_036386275.1 Bacteroidota bacterium
CAACATGGTGGGGAGAAGGAGATTGGTTGATATGGAGCGATGAATCAGGATTTCCTCCGCGTTACCACGGAACCGGTACGGAAGAATATTACAATTCCGGGTGGTGCTGGTTCGACAGGAAGGCAGTATCGGGCTTTATTACTCAAAAGCCGGCAAATGTTTATGTGTATTCCTTCCATATGAACGACAGTTTCCAATTTCAGAATAGTGCAAAAGTAGCAGTTGAGGTCTGGTGGCATAAAGACATTATGCACAGTATATATGGTAGTACTGCTTTTTGGTATGCTAATCCCGGACAGGATGCAAACTCTCAGAAAATGCTTCTCTCTCCGCGGTTGAAACACAACCTTGCCACGGATGAATTTGCGTGGCAATAAGGAAGCGACACATGCGTTGGAAGCGGCCAGGCAGGTGCCCACGTCGAACAATTCCAGGGAGGGTACGACTGGACCAAGGAAGATTAGGTCTGAGTGGGGCGGCTGTAATACCGTCCGTCAGAGAACCCCGCCCGTCGGTGACACTTTTGGAATGACCATCTACTCAGGGTAGCTTCACAGAGGAGGCATCATGACCATTTTTCCGGCGCTCACTCCGGCACATCTCAGGAAGAACGTGAAGACATTCCTTTTGATTGTCCTTTCATTTTCCGAGACCACTCTATCCCTCGCTCAAATGCAGCAACATTCGGAAAAGTCTCCTGGAGGAGTGTATTTCCCGGTATCGTGTTTACCGCCCACCCAGGAGAAATTCGACAGAGCGGTTGTTTTGCTCCACCACATGACATATCCGCAGGCGCGAGAGGCTTTTCAGAAGATTACTGAAGCCGATTCGACCTGCGCAATGGCATACTGGGGTATCGCCATGACCCTATTTCAGCCGGTGTGGCCCACACGACCCACTCCCGCCGATCTCCAGCGCGGCTGGGCTGCAATCGGCCGGGCAATATCATTACACCCACCGACAGAGCGGGAGCGCCTTCTGATCGCTGCAACGGAAGCTTTTTTCCGGGATCCGACATCTTCCGATTATTGGCGCCGCATCCATGGATGGTACGATGGCATGGCAAAGGCGTTTGAGAAATTTCCGGAGGATCAGGAGGTGTCTGCCTTCTATGCTTTGGCTCTCATCGCCACGGTCGCTCCCGATCAGATCTCTTCCCCGAACAACGCACGGGCCGCGGACATTCTCCTCAATATCCTGAAGAGGAACCCTCGCCACCCTGGAGCGATGCACTACTTGATCCATGCCAACGACGCGCCCGGGCGGGAACGTGAGTCGCTTGAAATACTCCGGGAATATGCAGCGATCGCCCCCCACAACCCCCATGCACTTCATATGCCCACGCATATCTATACGCGTCTCGGCGACTGGGGGAACGTAATCAGCGGCAACATCCGGGCTGCGGACGCTGCCCTCGAGTTTCCTGCCGGCGATCATGGCCAGTATGTCTGGGATGAGTTTCCCCACGCAATCGAATATCTCATCTACGCGTACCTGCAAACAGGTGAAGATGATGAAGCCGCGGTGCAACTCAAGCGCCTCCAGGGGACAGCCAGGCTCGAGCCCACATTCAAGACCGCGTTTCATCTTTCATCGACAAGGTCAAGGTATGCACTCGAACGGAGGGCCTGGGCAGAGGCTGCGTCATTCCTCCCGGGCGACATTTACCAGGTCGACGTGGGACGTTTTCCGTGGCCCGAGGCAATAACGTGTTTTGCGCGGGGACTGGCTTCGGTTCATCTCGGGCAATCCGCTGAGGCGGGAAAGTCACTGGGCAGACTGCAGGAGCTCGAATCCGCCACCATCAAATCCGGCGAGGTTTTGTTTGCCCGCAATATCCGTGTGCTCAGTCTTGAGCTGGCAGCGTGGTCCGCCGATCTCGGAGGCACGCGTGATTCCAGTGTCGCACTTATGACTCAGGCAGCCGAACTCGAGGCCTCGACGCCCAAACATGCAGTGACACCTGCGCCAACCTTGCCGGCGTACGAACTCTTCGGGGATCTTCTCCTGAAACAGGGGAAATCATCTGAAGCGGTCAAAGCGTATCAGCGTTCATTGGAATTGAATCCACGGCGATTCAACTCGCTGTTGGGTGGAGCTCGCGCCTCACGTGCCGCAGCTGATCGAAAAGAAGCCGCGGCATTCTATCGCCAGCTCCTGGAAGTGGCCAGCCCGGAGTCAACACGAGAGGGTTTGGAAGAAGCAAGGAACTTCTTGTCGGAGTAGATCGCGCATCCCGCACGCCCCTTCAGATAACGCTCATGGTGAAGAATCAATCGCGTTCCGGACGGCATAGGACTGCAATAACCACGTTTCATGTCTCTTCATCTGCTCAGCAATGTGAATCTCTGTGGTTCCTCTCTCGTTCGCGCCTCAACCGCCTCTTCTTTCTATATGAAGAGGCAAGTGCCCATACGCACACCACTACTACTATCGCGACAAGCAGATCCGAGAGAAAATTTGAAGTCACTCCATTCACGGTAAGCTCATCTCAATCCCCTCGACAGAGGCCGGGCGAAAATCATGGGGTTCACTTCACTTTGAGTGCTTTCGCCGTCCTTTCAACATCGGCAGGTGCGACCCGGATGAAACAGCCGTAATTCCCGTCGACTCCCATTGCTTCAGACATGATAATATTCACGCCTGCCTTCGCAAGCGCATCGAGAGTTGCGACAAGCACCCCGGTCCTGTCCGCCCCCTTCACGAAGAAACCTGTTCCTTCCTCAAAGTTCATGCCCGATGATTTCCAGGCATTTCGGAGTTTGTCCGGATTCCTGGCAATGACATGAATTTCAGCCTTGCCGGGTTGGATATCCTGTCCCCCGAGTCCAACGAGTCCAATTTTCTTTGATTTCAAATCCTGCACGATACCCAGCAACGATCCCGCCTTGTCTTCAAGGTTTATTTTGAAGTAGGTCACGCGCTGTGGCTTTGCCATGGCTGATTCCTTTCATATTCATGACTCTGAGTGCTGGCAAGGAGCCGATGGCCCCTTGATTGATTTGGGGAATGAATGTGAACGAGACACAATGATCACGCCGTTCTCGGGCGGGACCGTTAGCTCTTTTCTTTCTCCGGCAAGACCGCAACAACTTCCAGATCGTCAAACAGGATGTAGGAACCTTCGTGAAGATTGTCCGATCCTTTGCCGGGGAGAAGTGTCAGTTTTATGTCAAGCCACAAAGCCTGGGACGGAATATCGCCTGCCATGCTGAAGCGCGTAAATTCAACTGCCGGATTGGCCAGATTTTCCTGGCAGATCTTGACAGTGTTCCCGTCTGCATCCTGGAGCTCAATAGCAATGAACCCTGCATCTTTGCCCACTGAGTTCAGGACGTAGTATCCCCGTAATTCCAGTGATTTTCCCTTGAGCTCAACATCCGTTTGGCTTATCATGCCGGGCATCTTCGAGCCATGAAAATCCTTCACCTCACACTTCACCGCATACTTCCCTTTGTGGCATTTCGTCATAGGAGACACGACGGCCAGCACTTTCGGGATATTGGTCGTGGTCCAATACTTCGGTTCGTTCCCGGTGAAATTCTCAAAGTCGCCGTTCTTGAGCAAGTTCTGTCCGTTCAGTCTCATGACACTGAGCAGCAGGAGAACTGCGAGCGCTATCGTCCCTGTCACGCTTGTTGGTTTCATCGTCGTTCCTCCGTGTGCGGTCCAATGCACAGCACTGTTTCCAATCGGCAATACTCACTTGCTCCCGGATGTATTCCATCACTACGGCGATTGGTGTAATCCATTCCGTGGCGTCTTCCCCCGATGGAACGAGATGTCGAGGGGCGGATCCCAGGAATGATGGGAACAAAAGACAGGGCACGATCCGCTGGTCAGCCAGTCGTCGGTGGGAATCTCGGTGCGGGGACATCGGCGGCTCGCTGATATCGTCCGAGCCATGTTGTCAGGGGCTATGCCAGCAAGTTATTGCGTCGAAGGCAGATTGTCAACAGAGGCCACCGTCATGCCGCTGAAAGCCCGAATTTTATGGCGCACTCGGTCAGCTGGCGATGGCGGTCGATGTTGAAATACGCACAG
>DASVIU010000513.1:0-10062 GCA_036386275.1 Bacteroidota bacterium
TTGTCGGTTTTCAACTGCGATATGCGCTCAGGGCGTACACGGACATTTGTGAGATGCTACACAAGCCAGAGGAGATTTCCTGGGCACGGAATCATCTGGCAACGCTGGACGACAACCTTGAACACCATGCGTGGGATGGAGAATGGTTTTTGCGCGCGTACAGGGCCGATGGCCTGAAATTCGGATCAAAGGACAACGAAGAAGCTTCCATTTTCCTGGAGCCGCAACCGTGGGCTGTGTACAGCGGTCATTCCACCGGAGGCCGGGCCGAGGAAATAATGAACGTCGTCAACAGACGCCTTTCCACGGAGTATGGTTTGATGATTTGCGATCCGCCTGTGGAGAAGACTGATCCGAAGGTGATCAAGGCGCGATTGTTCAACAAGGGGATGAAAGAGAATGCCTCGGTGTTCTGCCACACTCAGGGATGGGCAATCATTGCCGAAGCGATGCTGGGTCGGGGAAACGCGGCGTACGACTACTACCGCAAGTTCATGCCTGCCGCCTGGAACAAGAGAGCGGAAATCCGTGAAATCGAACCGTACGTGTACTGCCAGTTCACCAACAGCACATACAGCCCGCGCCACGGTGCGTCCCGGCTTCCGTGGCTGAGCGGCAGCGCATCCTGGGCCTATTACACCGCGACACAGTACATTCTCGGCATCCAGCCGGAGTACGCGGGACTACGCATCGATCCCTGCATTCCCGCAGAATGGAAGGAGCTGAAGGTTACAAGGAGATTTCGGAACAAGAATCTCAGAATTCTGATCAGGAACGAGAACGGCGTCCAGAAGGGGGTGAAGAAGATCCTCCTCAACGGCAGGGAGATCGGAGGAAACCTCATCCCTGTGGAGCAGATGGAGGAGCATAACGAGGTCCTCGTTCTCATGGGATGATGGAATGCCGGGCTCTTTGTTGCAGAGGGGGGCCTAGATCTTCGGCTCCCAGCCCTTTTCGTATTCCCGCTGCCAGAGTCCGGCGGCCCCGGGATCACCCACAATGTGACCATCGGCGCTGTTCAACGTAAGAACCCGGCCCACCTTCCAGGCAATGTTCGAAAGCTGGAGTATCGTGACAGAGACGTTCCCCTCTTCGATAGGCGAATGCAACCGTTCGCCATCCCGAATCGCGTTGATCAGGTTGCGGAAATGGTCATCGGTCATTGTATCAGCACTCACCAGATCCCGTGTGGTGCTCGTCGTTCCCACCTTGTATTCGGCGATTTTCTTGTTATCCAGGTTGTACACCTCATATCCGTCCCGGTCGACAAGCACTGTGCCTTCTGTCCCGTGAATGGTGGACCCGCGACTCCTGTTGTCGAGCTCCTTCCCCTGGCAGCTCAGATCTTCCCAGGTAATCATCTTGCCGTCATATTCATAACTGGTCACCAGAGTATCGTAGAACTCCCAATCATCGGCAAAATGGTATCGCCCACCGGAGGCAGTTACCCTGTCCGGGAAATCGACGCCGAGCGCCCACCGGCACACATCCACTTCATGCGTGCCGTTGTTGAGTGTTTCGCCGGTCCCCCAGTGCCAGAACCAGTGCCAGTTGTACGGGTGGATATTGTCCTTGTAGGGCCTCCGCGGTGCCGGACCCTGCCACAATTCCCAGTCAAGATATTCGGGAACAGGGACCTGTTTGCCTACTCCTATCGATCGCCGCGTGTTGCTGTACCACCCTTTCCCGAGATATGCTTTGCCGATGAGCCCCCCGTGGATCTTCTTCACGATCTCGATGGTGTGAGGGGATGACCGTTGCTGGGTTCCCATCTGCACGAGCTTGCCATATTTCTTCTGGGCCTGCACCAGCAGTTCGCCCTCGTGCGGATTGTGGCTGCATGGCTTTTCCACGTACACATGCTTCCCCGCCTGCAGCCCCAGGATCGCCATAGGTGCATGCCAGTGTTCCGGTGTGGCAATCGTGATCACGTCAACATCTTTCGACTCCAGCACCCTTCTGAAGTCTCTCTCTTTGACGGGGGCCCGGTCGAACTTCTCCTTCACAGCGCCTGCAAACTTGTCAAGCTCTCTCGTGTCGACGTCGCACACATGGGACACTATCGTACCCCTGTTGGCCCGGAGTGAGTCAAGATGCCCGTACCCGCGCCCATGCACGCCGATGATGGCGAAGTTCACCCTGTCATTGGCACCGAGGATCCGGGCGTAACTTTTCGCATTCAACCCGACGGTTGCTGCCGCCGTGCCCATGGCAAGGTCCTTCAAGAATTTGCGTCGCGTGGTCATGCCGGCCTCTCTGCATTATTCGATTTACAGCGTATCCAGAACACCTCGCAGGTACCCGGCGGATTCGGCAACACCGGGCAAGGGATCATTCTCATCCTTTTCGTGTTCAATATGGAGCGTCCCTCTGTAGTTGAGGCGTTCAAGCGTTTTGAGCAGGTTCGGGATGTCAATCACCCCCCGACCGATCTCCACCGTACTTCCCTTCGCATCTGCAGCGCTGACATCCTTAATATGAATGTCCAGGAGCCTGTCGAAGAAGCGCTCCGCCTCGGCCGCAGGGTCAAGCCCCAGTCGTTGCGTATGCCCCACGTCTATGCATAGCCCCATCCGTTTGTCCATTTTCGCAATGACCCTGTATGCGCTTTCCGGACTCGGGAACCGCTCATCCGTCGGACCGTGGTTGTGAATGGCCAGCGCGATGTCCGTCGCCTTGACCGCGCTCTCAGCAGCCCCCAGCACCGACAGGTCCGGGGCGCCCACCATCATCTTCAATCCGGCACTCTGCGCATAGGCGAATGCGCGTTCCACCTCGGCCTCCGTTTTCATGTACACGACGCCGCACGACGACAATGTCACTCCTGCACTTTTCATCCTCGCCAGGGCTGCAGCAATTTCCTGAGGGGAACTGGTCAGCGGGAGGTGCACATCTTTCAACGCAAGCTTCCCGATGCCGACCCGCTTCGTCATGGCGATGGCCTGGTCGAGCGTAAACATGCGGAATGTGTACGACGCGATTCCCAGATCGAACGGGATGACCGTTTTCTCCCTCTTTTCCCGGCTCCCTTGCGTCAGGGCGGTCGAGAGGGGAAGCGCACCGGCTGCTGCAGCCACACCGGCCATCTTGAGGAAGCTGCGACGAGAGGAAGATATCATCGGTGGACCTTTTCTGGAGGGGAACCGAATTATAGCATGCGGATTTTGATGTTCCTGAAAAAGACCTGATCACCGTGATCCTGAAGCAGGATGTGGCCTTTCGGCGCTTCTCCGAAACCGTCAAGGTCTTTGAATTTGCTCTCGGCCTTGTGCGCGAGGAATTCCTTCCCGCCACGTTCGTATTCGAGAACCTTGATCCCGTTGAGCCAGTGCTCCACATGCTTTCCCCGTACGACGATACGGGCATGGTTCCACTCGCCGATGGGATGGACGGTCTTCTTCGTCGCCGGGAACAGGTCGTATAATGAAGCGAGCGTCCGGTTCCCGTTGATCCCCAGTTTGGCATCGGGATGGCGGGCATCATCAAGAAGCTGGTACTCAAGCCCTTTTGCGGAACCGGGAGTCCTCGGCTGTTGCTCGGTGACAAAATACTTGATGCCGCTGTTCGCGCCTTCTGTCAACTTGAAATCCACCACGAGCTCAAAGCTGCCATACTGTTCCGCCGTGACGATGTCACCTCCGAAAGCCGCCTCGGCTCCGCCGGACGCCTGTACCGTCAGAATGCCGTCCTTCACCTCCCATCCCTTTGTCGGGAGCGAATCAAGGTAAGCGCCCCGCCACCCGTTCATTGTTTTGCCGTCAAAGAGAAGGTTCCACCCTTCCTTTTTCTCTTTCCGCGTCAGCGTATTCGGCGCGTGGCCGGCGTCCTTCCTCTGCTGACACAATGCCTCACCAACGTCTGCAAAAATAAGCGGGAGGGAGATACAGAGCAGTCGGACAAGAGCGGGATTCGACGATTTCATACATTCGCCTCAGGGTGGAGAATCTGATGAGGGACTGTGAATGAACCCGATCCAACCTACAGAATCACGCGCAGAGACGCAAGACGGAAAGCGAGATCAATTCCGATCGATATTGGCCCGAAGTGGGAAAAAACCAGGGGGACGTGGGAGCGGCCCTCCTGCGAAACCCTGGTTCACCCGGAAGGTTGCACCGATCCGACGGAGGCCGTGTCTACCAACCTAACCGCCTGCGGGATTCTTCGCGTGGGAACGCCGCCCGGCGGAATGGATGTCCCTCCGTGGTGAAGACAATGTCGCGGAAGGCAAACCCCGGAACGTCCGCGAACGTGAGGTAGAAATACTTGAGAGTTTCTGCAAAAAAGAACGAGGGCATCTCGTCGGCCCGGGTCTTCGTGCGGACATCCGCGATGCAGCAAAATGCTTCGGCGGTGCGGCAGTACCGGAGCAGATCGGCGAACATCTTCCAGGACATCGCACGATAGCGGGAATCACCCGTGGCCTGAAAGAGGTAGTATGCCGACTCGATGATCTCCGGGTTGAGAGAATACCCGGGAGTGATGATCGAGTCTTTCCGGAAGTCATAGACCATTGGCTCAAGGCCATGGGCGTCCCATAACCGCTCCCACGAGGTCTGGAGGCGCGCCGCGCGGGGGAGGTCGCCGGCAAGCGTGAGCACCGCCGGGAAATAGGCATCCCAGAGCGTCGCCACGCCGGGCCGGAACCCACCCGTCCGGGCGTCCACGTGTCCGTACCACAACCTCCCTGTCGAAGTGTCGGGGATGTACCGCTGGATCGCCGCAATGCTCGTGTCCCACATCCGCTTCAGGTCCGGATCACCGAATAACACCCATCCTTTGAGAAGGTATTCGTAATAAGAATCGATGCACGCTCCGATGTGGCTGTCACTGTCAAGCCATATCCCGCGCTGAACGTCGATGTCCTGCGCGACGAGCCCGGTGGGAAACCTCCGGTCGTAGAGCGCCCGCGATGCCCGCTTCGCCGCCTGATAATATTCAGGTTTCCCCGTGAACATGCTCAGGATCCCCATCTCCAGGAGACTGGATCCCCCTTCGGCGACGTTGACTGTGTCGCCGTGAGACTCTCCGGTTTTAAGGTTGACGTAGTACCGGGGAATTCCAGTCCGTGTCCTGAACGCGGGGAGAAGCCTCCTCCCGAAATCTTCCGCCTTTGCCAGAATCGCGGGGTTTCCCGAGAGATGATACATGCAGAGCAACCCGCCAAGAATTCGAATATCCACCTCGAACGTTTTTACGGCGATGTCCCTGTCAAACCGTATGCTGTCGGCGACAAACCGCTCGATGCGGCCGGCCTCGCTGTCACGTCCCATGAGCTTGAGCGTACTGTAGGCATCGATCATCGAGATGCCCAGTGGCTCCGCATACCAGTTCGTTCCTTTTTTTGAGAGCGGACGGAAGTCATCATACCCCCAGGCGTAGCGTACGTAGGCGTTCCACGACCGGAGCGTCTCCCCCCTGATGGAGTCGGCCAGCGAACGTGCGGGGAGGGTTGCCTGTGCGAATGGGGCGGGATGGACTGCGATGAGGAGCAGGACGATTACGGGGACCCTGGCCCGTCCTCCCCGTGCCATCGGCGTGATAAGGAGCGGAATTCTGATGTGCGTCAGTATGAACCGTCGAAGGCTCATGGAGCTCTCTCTATTAATGAACCGCTCGCAATTACTGTCATTGCGAGCCCGCGTCTCAGGGCGAAGTAATCAAAACCGTGTCTGGATTGCTTCGTGGCGCCTGAGGCGCCACTCGCAATGACCGTTAATTGCTGGAACATCGCATTGTAAGTTTGCACAACATGGGTGTAGCCAAGCGACGTTACGGGTCACCTCAGCGGTATCCTCACGCAGTAAAATCCTGCCTTCTCTCCCGCGGACATCCGCCACCGGGAGAGGATCGCAGGGATCAGGAACGATTCCCCTTTCGTGAATCTCTCCGACATCCATTCGCCATCCTCCTCCCACCTCACACCGACGGATCCCCCGGTGACGAGGACGACCGCGGGTCTCCCCCCGGATTCGAACACCGCATCGAAGCCGGGGTCCTTCTGATAGGCGGTGATTTCAAACTCCCCGGCGCCTGTATGATAGACAACGCCGTCGGCTTTCTGTTCCCGGTTGATGATCGGGTATTCGGCAAAACGATATGTCAGTATGTCCAGCAGCGTCCCGACATCCTTGAATTTCCCCGTGAGCCCGGCTCTCACGACATTGTCGGAGTTCGCCATGCACTCGACGATGTTTCCCCTGATATAGGCATGCGGAATGCCTGCTTCCGTAAAAATCGCCTGGCCGCTCTTGAGGTGAATCAGATTGAAGAACAGGAACGAGAAGAGTCCGACATCGGCTCCGTACAGCCCGTATTGCTCGACGAAGAGCACTTCCTCCGGCCCCGGGTCCCTTTTTCCAGACAACCGGTCAACGATAGCCGCGATGACCGGGATGAGCTCCGTCTCGTCCGAGGCGCGTCTCATGATCGCGCCATAGAGGAGCTTCAGACTCGCGATGAGTTCGGAATCACTCCCTGCCTCCCGGACTCTCCCGACGAGACCATTCCCGGCAATGTCGTCCAATTCCGGAAAACGACGAAGGGCGGCGACAATATCCTTCGCGGGGCGGAACCCGGCGATCGCCATCAACGAGTCGAGCGCTATCGCGATCTCCGGTTTGTGGTTGTCGTCAGGATAATGTGCCGGATCCGTCGAATGCAGTCGCCTGGCCTGCTCTCTGTTCGGGTGCGTCTGGATCGAGAGCGCGCGTGCCGCGGAGAGAATCTTCAGAAGAAAGGGGAGCTTCCCGTCAAATCTGTGTGCGACATCTTCCCCGAGGATTTCCAGGGGGAATTCCTCGATGACCCTGTTCAGGGGGGACACGTGCCCCTGAACCACAATGTCGGAAGATGCGGACGGGTGCGCTCCAATCCACAACTCGGCGTACGGGAGGTCCCGCACGACGGGAGATCCCGTAAAGTGCGGAATGAATGCGCCGTCGTTTTTCGTCCCCCAGTCGTAGTGCTGTGTCTTGTTCTGAAGCCTGAACGGCCTGCGAAAGCTATTATTCAACGGTCCTTCCTTTTCTGACGTTTTCCATGTGCATCACTCCCGCCGGCAGCAGGCCGTTGAGTCCTTTGCCGTTCTGAAGGAAGACAGGGAATGCGTCCCTATTGCCCGGTGCTCCCGTCCCCCGGAATCCGTCGATCGACACCCCGTCGAACTCACGGATATCGAGTCCGTGCGTGAAGAAGGGCTGTTTCACAGGGTCCCACGAGAGGTCAAAGTCCCTGATGCGAAGATTCCGAACGTACTGTGCATAAAGGCCCGCGATGTCGTGCGAAAAAAGCTGGAGCTTCGGGTCCAGGACAGGGCGGAGATCGAAGTTCCCTCCCGCGAGGCTGTTTAGCGGGCTGTCGGCAACGTGAAGCGCAACGTCCTCGAACGAGAGGTTTTCGATGACGTTTTCTTCCGTACCGTACACGAGGATCCCCGATTCTCCCCTGCAGATGATGTGCTGGAACTTCACGTTCTTTATCCGGCCGAGCTTCACATCCTTCGTCAACCTGACCGCGGAGATATGGATCGGCTCGCCGTTCCCCCACCAGTCGCCGGTATGGAGACGCGTCTCAATGACAATATTCGTGAACGTGAGGTTTTCTATCGACCCCTCATCCCGGGCGAATATGCCGATCCCCCGGTTGGAATTGTATATCGTGAGATTACTGAACGTGTAGTTCCTCATCGGGTTCTGATCGAACCCGCCGATCCGGATGGCGGCCGAGCGTGAGACCATCGTGCAGTTTGTGACATTGATGTTCTCGGAAGGATGTCTCCGTCCCCTGTATCCGGGGAGATTGAAATGATGGCTGTAACCGGTGAAGACCAGGCAATCATCCCCGGTGCGGATGTCGCAGTCGGAGACGAGGACGTTGCTGCAGGAGGTGAAATCAGCTCCGTCGTTGTTGGGGACAAGCAGATTGCACCAGATCTTCACGCCGGACATCAGGACGCCGTCGCAGTCGGCACAGTGCATCGTCCAGAAGGGGGAGTTTGTGATAACGAAGTCCCGTAGCACGACGTTGCGGCACCCGGAGAATATGATCATCTGGAAGGGGCGGTCTTTCGGGACTGCGGGGCCGTCACCGATGCCGGCGGACACCTCACGGAAGCGTCCTTTCTGGCGGGTCCACGCTGAGCCTGCGCTGTCGATCTTTTTCGCCCGGGAGAGGTCCATGAACGCGTCGCCGTTGCCGTCGATCGTCCCCGGCCCCGTGATCGTGACGTTCTCCGCGTCCTCCGTGAACAACAGCCCGACGGGCTTCCCGTCCAGAGAATAGTCGCGGAGCCGGTCGCTCCCCTTCAGGACCGCGCCGCTCTGCAGGGAGAGGTGGACATTGCTCCGGAGGCGGAGCGTGCCGGTAAGGAAGACGCCGGCAGGAACGACGACCGTCCCCCCCTGCCGCGCGGCGCACGTGTCGATCAGAGTCTGGATCGGAGCAGTATTGAGGGTCTTGCCGTCACCTACGGCCCCGTGCTCTGTGATTGTGAAGACCGAGGTCTGTGCGGATGATTCAACCCAGCAGGCAATGGCGAGGAGAACAAGAGACCTGATACAGCGATTCATTGTGGCGTTCCTTTCCCGGACGAGACGACGCCCGGACGAATTGTCTGACCCCTGTCATGGATCCAACGCCCGCCGTATGCGAAGCTCCAGTCCCCTCAGCTCGGCCAGGGCGCTCATTCTTCCGAAAAGCGGGTATCCGGGATAGATCACCTTCCTGTGTTCGTCGGGCGTCATGAGGTGGCCATGATCCGGCCGCCCGAGGGAATGGAGTATCGTGAGGCCATCGAACTTTTCATGATGATGCTGCCGCTCCCTCGCGCAACCATGGCCATCCATACTTCCCGGGTGAGGGCGAACACCGCCGTCTGGTTCGTGAGAACGTCGATATGTCCGGCAGCCGTTTTCAACTTCCCCACGAGGTCCGGGATCCGGTCCAGGTGGTTAAGATCTGCCTCAAACGTGCGAACCCGTACCCCCAGGGAGTTCCGGGCATGCGCGAGTTTCACCCGCCTCCGGAATCCGTGGGCCGTTCGTCCCTGGCACCGCTGGCAAAACCCCGGAAAGCCGAAAGAATCAACCGAATTCCAGACTCAGAATCAATACCATTGAATCGTTTCAGAAGTTTGCCTATATTGCGGTGTTCGCGCGCGCGCGGCGCAGGGCGCCCACAGATGCCGTGACGAGTCTTGCCCCCGGACAAGGTCAGGGGGGATTGCCGGAGAAGATATGAAGAAGTCTACAATTGAAGACGTCGCCAAAAGGGCGGGCGTATCGAAGGGAACTGTCTCCGCGGTGATGAATGCGCGGAACACGGTCAGCCTTCATACACGGGACCACGTTCTCAAGGTGATGAAGGAACTCCATTTCCGCCCCCAGGGGATCGCGCGGAACCTTCGGAACGGAAATCAGTACAAGAGCATCGGCATCATCATCAAGGATCTCAACTATCCTTTTTTTACTGCAATCGCCAGCGGCGTCAGGGAATATGCGAGCAGCAAAGGCTACTCACTCATCATCACGAGCTCGGAATACAGCCACCACGCCGAAGAACAGTTGTCACAGTTCTTCTCCGCAAAAGACGTCAAAGGGGCAATCATCGCCCCGCTCGTCGACGGGACGGCGGAAATCGAACATCTCTTCAAGCTGAAGATGATCAACTACCCTTTCGTCCTCCTTGCGGACGTCAAGGGGATACAGGCGAACGTCGTAGCCATCGACAACTCGAACGCCATCAAGAAGGCCGTCAAATACCTGATGGATCACGGTCACACACGCATCGTCCATTTCGCGGGACCGCCGAGCTCGTCGCATACGCTCGAGCGGATCGAGGGCTTCCGGCACGCGTTCAGCGAGAGCATGCTGGCGTTCAGGGAGGACATGGTCGTTTCCGTGGGGTCGCGCCACGAGGAGAGCTACGGCAACACGCTTGATTATTTCCGGGAGAGGAACCGGAGTGAGTATCCCACCGCCATCGTCTGCTTCAATGACGGGCAGGCGCTCGCCATACTGAGGGCGCTCAAGGAGCTCGGTATCAGGGTCCCGGAAGACATCTCGA
>DASVIU010000514.1:0-2924 GCA_036386275.1 Bacteroidota bacterium
TCGAGCATGACGGAAAGTCAGGCGTGGACCTCTACCGCACCCGGCAGGCGACAATCGACCTGATCCTCCTTGATATCAATATGCCGGTGATGGGGGGGAAACAAACGTTTGAGGTCCTCCGCTCGATCAATCCCCGATGCCAGATCATCATCGTCACCGGGTACGGCCGCGAAGGGGCTGAGACATCGAACTTCTCCAACGAGGTAAACGGGTTCGTGCAGAAGCCCTTCCAGCTGGAAATGCTTGCACTCAAGGTTCGGGAGATACTGGACGACCGCAAATCGACGCCCGCGGAGGCAGTGACACAATGAACATCTTTTTTCAGGAACTGAAACGCGCCCGGGAAGAAAAGAGGGTAAGCCTGGCGGACATCGCCGACAGGACACTGATCAACATCAAGCACCTGGAGGCGATCGAACGGGGGAACACCTCGATCCTTCCCGAAGCGTACGTGCGGGCGTTCATCAAGGAATACGCCGCCGCCATCGGCCTGGACGGCACAGAGACCCTGCGCCGGTTCGACGAGACACGCCGGGCTGAGGAGGTAACCGCCCGGCCCGTGGAACGGGTA
Source organism: Bacteroidota bacterium (assembly GCA_036386275.1). Classification (GTDB taxonomy): domain Bacteria; phylum Bacteroidota; class Ignavibacteria; order UBA10030; family UBA6906; genus Fen-1273. The sequence continues at coordinate 572 of DASVIU010000514.1, forward strand.
CTCCCCCCGCCGCCGGCGAAACGCCCCACGTTTTCACTCGAGCCCGCAACATTCATGACGCCACGCATGGCGACGATCGGCGTGACTGTGGTCGTCATCGCCGTTGCGGCCGTCTTCGCGTGGAACCTCTTCTCCCCCGGGACGACGGCTCCCGTGCTCGAGATACCGTTCCAGAATGTCGTCAAAGAGCAGGAAGACCAGTCCGCGACGGCGCACCCGGCTCCGCCTCCTTCCCCGCGCCCTGCGGACAGCCTGACGCTCTTCGCCTCGGTGAGCGATACGGTGTGGATGACGATCACCGTGGACAGCCTCCCTCCCCGGGAATATATATTTCACCCTGGCTCGAAGCCGTCATGGCGCGCCGGGAACAGGTTCGTGGTGACCCTCGGAAATGCGGGTGCGGTGTCCTTCGCACTTGACAAGCGACAGGTGGGGACGCTGGGACGGAGGGGAAACGTCGTGCGCAACGTTTCCCTGACACGACAGACAGTGGCCGGCCGGTGACAATGCCGCCAATTCCCCGACAGGCCCGACGGCGCGCCGAAGAGCTCCGTAAGGAGCTCCATGATCACGACTACCGCTATTATGTCCTCGCCGAACCTGCCATCGCCGACGAGCAGTACGACCGCCTGATGCGGGAACTGCAGGACCTGGAGACGGAACACCCCGGTCTCCGCTTCCCCGATTCCCCGACTCAGCGCGTGGGTGGGGAACCAACGAAGGAATTCCGCACGGTGGCGCACGACCCGCCGATGCTCAGCCTGGCCAATACATACAGCGACGAAGAAATCAGGGATTTTGACAGGCGCGTCAGGGAGCTTCTCGGGGATCAAAAACCGCTCTATGTGGCGGAACTCAAGTTCGACGGGATTGCGATCGCACTGAAATACAGGAACGGCGCGTTCGTTCAGGGGGCAACACGCGGGGACGGCACACAGGGGGATGACATCACCAACAACCTGCGAACGATCCGCTCGATACCGCTGGTGCTCAGGACGAAAGAGAAGTCCCTAATGAATATCGAGGTCCGTGGCGAAGCGTTTATGCACCGGATGGATTTCGACCGGATGAACGCCGGGCGGAGCGCCGCGGGAGAAAAGGCATTTATCAACCCGCGCAATGCGACGGCCGGGACGCTTAAAATGCAGGACCCGAAGGTGGTGGCGACCAGGCCGATCCTGATGTCCGCCTATTTTCTTCTCGGCGGCAGAAACGAACGCCATTCTTCGAACCTGGAGACACTCCGTGCGCTCGGTTTCCCGGTGAGCTCGCACACCAAGGTCTGCAGGAACATCGACGAAGTGATCGAGTTCTGGAAGCGCTGGGACGAGAAGAGAGACTCGCTCCCGTACGATATTGACGGCATCGTGGTAAAGGTGGACAGCCTCCGGCAGCAGGAAACCCTGGGGACGATAGCGAAGAGCCCCAGATGGGCGGTCGCGTTCAAGTTCGCCTCACGGCAGGCACAGACCCGCCTGAAGGGGATCGCCCTGCAGGTGGGACGGGTCGGCACGGTGACACCCGTCGCCGAGCTTGAACCGGTGTTTGTGGGGGGGACGACGGTCTCGCGCGCGACACTTCATAACATTGACTACATACGAGAGCTGGACCTGCGGATCGGCGATACCGTGGTCGTGGAGAAAGGAGGGGACGTCATCCCCAAAGTGAGCGGGACGGTACCTTCCCTCCGCCCGAAGGGGACGGCGCCCTTCGTCATGCCTGAGTCATGTCCCGCCTGCGGCTCGCGGATATACCGGGAAGAGGGGGAGGCCAACTATTTCTGTGAGAACGCGGAATGCCCCGCACAGGTCCAGGGACGGATCGAGCATTTCGCCCACAGGGGCGCGATGGATATCGAAGGGCTCGGCGAGGCGGCCGTGGAGACCCTCGTGTCGATGAAGCTCGTCAGGAACGTGGCCGATCTCTATTCGCTTGCCCCCAGGAAGAAGACACTCGTCGCGCTGGAACGCTGGGGGGAAAAGAGCACGCAGAACCTCCTGGATGCGATCGCAGCGAGCAGGAAGCAGCCGTTCCGGCGTGTGCTCTTCGGCCTCGGCATCAGGCATGTGGGGTCTGGTGTGGCGAAAATGCTCGCGGGGTCGTTCTCTTCGATCGACGCGCTGGCACAGGCGACCGAAGAGGAGCTGCATCTTACACCCCAGGTGGGGCCGAAGATCGCCGAGAGCATTGTCCATTTCTTTGCGGACAAACACAACCGGGAGATCGTCCGCCGCCTGAAGGAAGCCGGGCTTTCGATGACGGGGGCGCCTGGTCAAAAGAAAGGGGCGCTGACGGGGAAGACGTTCGTCCTGACGGGAACACTCTCCTCCTACACGCGGGAGGAGGCGAGCCG
>DASVIU010000515.1:0-1814 GCA_036386275.1 Bacteroidota bacterium
GATCCCTCCCCACCCGGCGGCCGTTCGTAGAATGCCCCGTACACTCCCCCCGCACCGAGAATTGCAGTCAGCACGAACGCTTCGGGACGAATCCAGAGAAGCACGCCAAGACTGACCGGAAGTATCCGCCATGCGCGCGCGGCAAAGAAGTAAAATGACGCAAGGACACCGGCGATAAAGAGACTCGTTTCCATTCCCGAAAGCGCCGCCCATTCCATCCGGGGCTCCAGGAGGAATACGAGCAGTCCGGCCAGTGTGACGACGGGGCGATCAGGGATCAGTCGCCGCAGAAGCAGTATGAAAAACAGACCCGAGGCGGCAAAAGAGGTTATCCCCAGAACATAACTCAGGAGCATTTCATTCGACGTGAAGAAGAACCCCACGGAGAGAAGGATGGTATACAGCGGGGAGGTGGAGCCGGCAGTGACCATTTCATTCCGGAAGTAGGAGAATGCTCCGAACTCACGGAGATTCCTGGCAAACTGGAGGTGGATCCATGGATCATCCAGAGGAAACCCGGCCCCTCCGTTGGACTTCAGGGATGACCAGAGGAGAAGACAGACCCTTGCGACGCCGATTGCAATAATCAGTCCCGCAACAGCGAGTTCCCGCCGGGGTGCCGGAATACTCTTCATGAGGCAATGCCGGTCAATTCGAGATATGCCACCGCCGGGGTCTCGTACGCGGAGGTGCGGCCGCGCACGAGGCGCATCCAGCCGACATAAGCGATCATTGCCCCGTTGTCCATGCAGTATTCACTCCGGGGCGTAAACACCCTACGCCCGCGCTTTCCTGCTTCGTCACGGAGCGTGCGCCGGAGCGAGGAGTTCGCCGAGACCCCTCCCACCAGCGCAATATCCGTCAGCCCGAGGCGGAGTGAAGCGCTCATGGTCCTTGCGACGAGAACGTCAACGATCGCTGCCTGGAAGCTGGCGCAAATGTCCGCCATCCGTGTCCGGTCAAGAAGCGTGCGGGCCGCGCCGGATTCCCCCAGCCCCTCCCGCCGGAGATAGTAGAGAACAGAAGTCTTTATCCCGCTGAAGCTGAAATCCAACGTCCCCTCCTCAAGGAACGACCTGGGAAATCGGACCGCACGGGGGTTCCCTTCTGCTCCAAGCCTGTCGATTGCCGGACCCCCGGGGTACCCCAGCCCGAGCATCTTCGCCACCTTGTCGAATGCCTCCCCGGCTGCATCGTCCCGGGTCTCGCCGAGCACGACATGCCTGAACGGGGCCTCCACATGCACGAGCATCGTATGCCCCCCCGATACGACGAGGGCCAGAAAGGGGCAGGCGGGTACATCCGCTTCGAGGAACACCGAATACAGGTGCCCCTCCATATGGTTGACGGCGGTAAACGGGACGCCCAGTCCGTATGCGAGCGCCTTCCCAAAGCTGAGCCCCACGAGGAGCGCACCCACGAGTCCCGGTCCCTGCGTTGCGGCGATCCCGTCGATCTCTTCCTTCTTTATCCCTCCACGGGCGAGGGCCTCTTCGACAACCTGTATGATCAGCCGCTGGTGCGCCCGCGAGGCAAGTTCGGGAACGACCCCCCCGTAGGCGCTATGAATGAGCTGCGAGGAGATCACGTTCGAAACTACCTTCCCGCCCACGAGGAGGGCCGCAGATGTTTCATCACATGAGGTCTCAATGCCGAGGACGACCATATCACCGCGAGGGGGGCTCATTTTTTCATTGTACGGAACAACGGGTTGAATTTCAACAAACTGTTGCGCGAATCGGTTTTTTTCACTATCTTGATCACCTCAATTCTCATTGATTGGATGCCAGTATGTCAAAGGTGTGCGACATCTG
>DASVIU010000516.1:0-4170 GCA_036386275.1 Bacteroidota bacterium
GAGATATATGTCGCTCAATTGCGACAAACCCATGCCAGAAAGTCCAGCTTCTGGACGCTCTATGAAGGACAGCGGGGCCGGGGAAGCAAGCAAAGGTAGAATCAATATCAAAGAACGCGAACCGATTTTCCATGGGCAGGATCGGGATCAACAGATTGTCCAGGAGAACCGGCAGGCGGGGTCGCTGCCGAGGATGGCCTGTGTATTTCTCAGTGCCGCGTCAGGTTGACATCAACGGTCTGTGCCGGGGCGTTCCAGCCCGAGACTTCAAATCGGAGTCGGGAAGGGAGCGACTCCGGCATTGTGCTTTGCAGTGTGACCCTGACTGTTTTTGATTCACCAGGAAGGAGGGAAACATAGTTGTCGCTGTAGCCTGTCCTCAACGTCTCCGACTCCTCCAGGAGGCGCATACGGACGAAGAAAGCGAGTTTGTCCGTCGGATTTGAAAGCGTGAGATCGCATGAGCCGTTCGCCGATTTCTCCATCGTGATGGCCGGGCGCGCGGGCGTGACGCCAACGGCGACCGGCGGCATCGAACCCATTTCGGAAAAAATGCCCGCGTAGACCTCCGCATTACCGGGTCCGGTCACGGCGATGGGATACAGCGCATCGGAAACCGTGGTCCCGTCATGCCCCCTGAGCCGGACCGCCACAAAGAACGTCTTTCCTGACATCTCTCCGGGGAGTAGATACTCAATCCGTCCAATTGTGGAGGAGCTGTTTGTCGCCGTTACAGCCGGGCCGGATTTCTCCGCAAGCGTCTTTCCCTGCAGAGTGATGAGTTTCGCTTCATATGTGCAGTCTTTCACGGGTTCTTCTGTGTCATTCAAAAGATGGACATCCGCCCCAAAAGTTTCCCCCCCCTTCCAGGCATAACGTTCATAGTCGGCTGAGATGTGGAGAGGGCGCGAGGCACGTTTCTGGTAGAAGTAGGATGGTTTCGGGGTCCCGTACCAATCGACCATCGACCAGGAGACACAGGGCCATATGTCGTTGTACTGCCAGATGAGAAGCCCGCTGTTCTGGAACTTGTGCGATCTGCAGTACTCCATGTTGAAGGAATTCGCCAGGGCCTGGTATAGTTCGCTTTTCATTATTGCGTCGCGTATCGACGTCGATGGACCGAACTCATCCGCGTAGCGCATGAGCTTCTGCAGGTGCTGGAACCGGGTATTATATTCGCCGTGGTACTCGACATACGTGGTGTCCAGCGGCCAGAGCCCGGTCTCCGGTGTGAACTTCGCGTAATCTTCCGGAACGGGGAATGTGTTGACACCCGCCTCGCTCCTGAACGGCCTGGCAACCCTGTACGTGGTATAGGGCTGCTGGCCGTGCCACACTCCCCAGTGGTGATCATCCCCTTTGTACGGCGAGGCTCGGTGGAATTCCCGGCCGGGATCGAGCTTCGCCATGAGAGCCTCCAGAGCGTCGATGACCGTCTTGCTCCCCGAGTCATCGGGGTCGAATTCATTTCCGCCGCACCAGAATGTCAGGCTCGGATGATTCCTCAACCGTAAGGCAGCGGATTCCGCCCCCTCCAGGAAATTCGGGAGATCGATCTTTGAAAAGCTCCGGTTGCTGAGGAACTCCTGCCACGCGAGTATGCCGTACCTGTCGCAGAGCTCATAGAAATCGTCCGTTTCGTACAGGCCGCCTCCCCAGACACGGAGAAGGTTGAAATGGGCATCCTTTGCAAGCGAAAGGAGCCGGTCGTACCGACCCCGGTCAAGCTGAAGAAGCTGATCGACGGGAATCCAGTTCCCCCCTTTGGCGAACATCTTCCGTCCGTTTATCTGGAATGTCCAGGGATATGACCCGACGACTTTTCCCAGTTGATAGGGACTTCCAGCCTCGGTCTTCATCGATTTGAGGAACTCGGCGACATTCTCGTTTTCGACGAGTTTCAGTTCCCGTATGCCGAATGAGGTGTTCTCCTTCTCAGAAACCGATCCCCCCTCCGAGACTGTCGCATGAAGTTCGTAGAGATACTGACGCCCCATCCCGTTGGGCCACCAGAGGTTCGGGTTTTTCACAGTCAGGTCAAAACTGAGATGCGTGGTCCCTCCTGCGGCGAGATTCAGATCCTTCCGGAATTCTCCCGCCTGCTTACCGGATCCCTTCTCTTCGATCATGCCACGTATCGACACCTGTTTCTGAATGTTCGAGAGATTTCGCACATCCAGGGCGACTGTACAGATTGCCTCCGCGGCGGAATTGATATGAGAGGTGACATACGGATGGTCGATGCGGATCGGACCTGAGATGCGAAGACGGACCGGTTTCCAGAGACCTACCGGGACTCCGTGCGGGCCCCAGTCCCATCCATACATGCACTGCGCGATGGAATAGAGTTGATCGCGGGGCGCGTCCCATGTGAGCCCGCGTGCCATCAGATTGTTCCGTGCGTCCGGAGTGGCCTGCAGCCGGACTGCGATCGTATTCTCCGCCCCGTACTTCAGCGCGCCAGAGACATCAAATGCGCGGGGGTTCAACATCCCTTTCAGCTCGCCAACGCGCGCGCCGTTCACCCAGACTTCCCCCTGAAACGATGCACCTTCGAAAACGAGGTCTGTCCATTTTCCTTTCTGTTCCGCACCGAGCGTAAATGTCTTGAAGAACCACCATTCTTTTTCCTCCACCCAGAGCGATTTCTCGTTGTCGTAGCCGTAGTAAGGGTCCGGGATTTCCCCCGCCGCAAGGAGCGCCGTGCGGACGGTCCCGGGGATCTGTATCGGCAGACAATCTTTCGGCTGGTGTCCCGGGAGGTTCACCTCTTTCGTCAGACCGATTCCCTGAGCGTAGTCTTTCATGAGCCATGTTCCGTTCAGGTCGATCGTACTTATGGGCGTATCGGCGAGGAGCTGCACCGGACCGACAACGAAGAGCGCAATCAGGGAGAGCGAAAGATTGATCAGGTGTTTCGGATTCCAGGTCTTATTCATGGTTGGGTTCTGGATGTGATGGCTTCCGGGGCGAGTTCAGATTCTGCTAAGCCTAACGGGAAGGATGAGGCGAGGAGGATAGCTGAACTGTTCTCCAGACCTTGAACGGGAGTATCGAGTCGACGGATTCCCCGGTAGCGCGGTTGGCGCGAGTCTCGATACCTACACCGATCAGATCACCGGGAGCGGCGCTTACGGCATAGGGACCGCGGGAATGCTCCCGGAGAGGGACCCTGAGCTGACAGAGGAGCGTATCAGATAATTTCGTGACCTGCACTTCGATCCCCCCGGCATCCTTCTTCCCCATCCGTTCGTACTCCTTGTATCCGTCTGTGTAGATCTCCAGATCGTCGCCAGGTCTACCCCACCCTGTTGCGGGAGACCCAGGGAGAGTGCTTTCAGGATGGGGGAGTTCGTCCATGGAGGCCGGCAGTGTACCCCACGCAACCGGATAGCGGATTCCGAACCTTCTCGCCTCTCCCCCGTTCGGGTCGAACCAGATGTAAATGCCCTGATTCCGAATGCGCTCCTGAAGCTCCGGATCGGTCGTCAGGAACGCGACGTACAGATAGTAATCGTCGTTCCGAATTGCGAGCGATGCGTCCCGCTCACCAAGAGGGAGTATGGCTCTGCGCCACGCGTTTGAATCACTCTCTCCCCCGGTATCCGCCCACCTGGACTGCATTGCCAGGGACATGCAACCCGAAATCAATAAGGAAAAGCACACGACTGGGAGGACCGTGTTCAAGCACACGGTCGCATGTGGACGGAAGCGCGGGGCAGATGCCGGAGCAGAAGGAGCCACGAAGTCTCCACTGATTATGATAAAAACGGCAGGAATGGTATCAATCAGGAACGACTTCGATTCTCCTCAGAGGTTCGATGTATGAAGAAGTCTCCGGCCGGAGATAGTACCAAGATAGCAATTTCTTGACAATTGTGAAGGGCTGGTTTTGTATTTGTCAGGATGAAACAGTATCTACCATGTGGAGGATTGCTCCGGTCCCATTGATCCACAGGCAAAGAGAATACTGATCTTACTCCCCGAGACGGCAAACAAACTTCTCGTGTGATCCCGTTGCATACCAGTACCGGAAGACACTTCCCCCGTTTCATTGCGATCGGGTCCATCTTTCTCCTCCTTTGCGGCATACTGGCTGCCCTGTGGGTTGAGCTCACAACGGACGAAAAACTCCTCCTCCGGAGGATACTCGAGGAGCATCCGGCG